>JAATEZ010000501.1 GCA_015655485.1 Lactobacillales bacterium
AGACCTTGGTTGCGGCTGAACCATCCGCGACTAATTTACCATTTTGAATAAACTGATTGCCGTTGCTTGCCGCATAATATAATGGGAAGAAATCGCCCCATCTGTTGGTCGCACTGCTGTCGATCAATGAACTATTGGCCCAAACGACCTTATCAGGATATTTTTCTTTCAGTTTTTTAGCTACTTCTAAAACATCACTATAAGTTTTAGGTACTTCAGTGATCCCGATTTCCTTTAGAATATCCGTTCTCCAGGCTACTAAGTTCGGGCTCGAATAAACCGGCAGCACATATTGATTGCCATCTGAAAATTCCCAGCTGGAAATCGTTTTTTCCATATTTCTAACTTTAACAACATCCTTAAACTTGGCAATATCATTTAAAGCGACGATCTCTTTGCTGTCTGCAAGCTGCGAGGCAAAACTGCGATTGATATTTTCAGAGATGGTCGGCGCGGTCTTTGAAGCGATCGCCGATTGGATAGTGGCCTCAGAAGAAGGACTCTCTTTCATTTGACTGACTTCAACCTTGATATCCGAATTATTTTTTTCGAATTCTTTAGCCATATCCTTCCAAAAACTCAATTGTGTCGAATTCGGAGCGGACCAAAAAGTAATTGTTGTTTTTCCATCCGCCGAACCGCTGTCTGATTTATTGCTTTTTCCGCAGCCGCTCAACAGTGTTCCGATGACTCCTAATGCAACCAAACCTGTCAAAAACTTTCTTTTGTTCATAAATGATCCTCCCTTTCATTTAAAGCAAGCGCTTTCTTTAACAGGCCAATTATCGCATTACTAAATTACTTTGTCAAGATTATTATTAATTACTTTTGTAATTATTTTAATTAAAAATAAAATGATAAATCATAAAATCTGATTTATCAGTGATTTTTATGAAAAATAATAAATTTGATTTACATTACAAAATATATTATAATGTAATTACAAAATTATAAATTACTGGTGAAGGAAGATGGCCATGAAAAATGTAACTATGCAAGATATCGCTGATTATTTGCATATTTCAAAAAATTCAGTTTCTCAAGCCCTGCGTGATAAAAACGGGGTAAGCGAAGAGACGAAAAAAAAAGTCGCGGAAGCGGCTGACAAACTTGGTTATTTCTATAACAAATCTTTCTCATCCATTAACAGTCAGCGTCATTTTTTACTGATCGCGACTGAGTTTGCCTTGTCACAGACTAGTTTTTTCGGAAAGATTTTAACGGGTTTAAAAAATGGTTTAGAACTCAATGGTGATTCATTAGTTATTGAAACGATTCATGCTGAAGCTATCCAAAACTGCGAGTTGCCTGTCAGCCTTCTCAATGAAAAATTCGATGGTATCTTTATTCTTTCTCATATTGAGAATACCTATATCAAAAAAGTTATTGATTATGGGATCCCTTGTGTGCTTATTGACCACCATCACCCCAGTTTTGCAGCGGATGCAGTATTATCGCAAAATATTGACGGCTCCTTTGTTGCTGTTGAGTATCTGATAAAACTCGGCTGCAAGAGCGTTGGGTTTGTTGGCGACATCAATTTTTCACCTAGTTATGATGAACGGCTGTACGGCTTTAAAAAGGCGATGAATACTTATCAGATCCCTATTCATGAAGAACAGATCATTTCTAATATCAAGGAAGACCAGACTCTGCTCTTTGATCGTTTGAATCAGATCAGCCAAATGCCGGATGCCTGGTTTTGTGTCAATTCTGGTTTAGCTTTCATTTTAAATTCTTTTCTGCGTTCAAACGGATTCAGCATTCCGCAAGATATTGCTTTATTATGTTTTGACGATACTGAGTTTACGCGCATGGCTCAGCCTCAGATCAGCTGCATCGCTACGGACTTGGAATATATGGAGGTATGCGCCAGAAATTTAATGGAGCAGCGGCTTTTAGCGATTGATGCGCCTTTTGTTCAAATGAATATTGTTCCAAAACTGATCCTGCGTGCTTCAACTTAATAAACGGATCCATGCGTTGCGCAGATAGATAAAATCATTGATCAAGATTGAAAATCAAAAACCCGTTCAACTCATTCAACTGAGATTTCACGGGTTTTTTCGTTTTTCTGACACGGCTGTTTCTTTATATTATCGCTTTGTGACCCAGCTGTTGTCTAGTTGTTCTTCTCTCCTTCAAAAAAATTTTAGTACTCAGACAAAAAAGCAGCACCAAAAAATCAATGAATGATTTTTAGTGCTGTTTTCCTTTTTTTTAGATATTTTTTAAATTTTGTCTTTTAAAAAAACTAATTATTTTTTACTTTTTTGCCATTCACTACAATTAAAATCGCTCCAATCAACAAGATAAGAATTCCGCCAATCACATAAGCAGGATGACCATTTTCTCCTGTTTGGGGAAGTTTAGCCTTGCTATTAGATGATTTGACCGCTCTCTTGTCAGATGAATCTGAACTGTTCACTATTTTTGTGGTCGTTTCCGTCGTACTGGTACTTGGTTCTGTAGTCGTTTCCGTCGTACTGGTACTTGGTTCTGTGGTCGTTTCCGTCGTACTGGTACTTGGTTCTGTGGTCGTTTCCGTCGTACTGGTACTTGGTTCTGTGGTCGTTTCCGTCGTACTGG
>JAATEZ010000129.1 GCA_015655485.1 Lactobacillales bacterium
TACATTGGATAAAAAGTCGTCACCACTTTCAGCTGCGACGCCTTCTTAGTTGATGTCGTACTTTCTGTTTTCGATCCGCAGGCCGTTAATATCGATCCGATACATATCAATAAAATAATTCTCCAAAAACTTTTTCGCTTCATTTCACATTCCTCTTCCTATTCTAAAATAACTAAAAAATTTTTGCCCCTTTCTTTTTAGCAAAACGTAATAATTACATTTTACATTTAGAAATTATACCTGACTTTTTTTCATTTAGCAAATTTATATTATAAAAAGTTTTTTAGAATGTCTGGTGCATCAGCACAAAGTTCAACAAAGCCTTCTTTTAAAAGCCTATTATAACTGCTGCTATGAACAAACTGACCACAGGAATCAAGAACCCTAAAAACAATTGGAGACCATTATGCTGTTTTGTCTTTAAACTTGCCCAAATGACAAGAGGAACCAGCAAAAAACTTATCATACCCCATATTCCAAGAAAATATACCATGATCAGACAAGGCCCAACGATCCCGCACATGTGCCCGCTCGCCGGAACATGAAATACTTTGGTAAAAAGACCGATAAATACTCCTGACAAAAAATAGGTTAAATACATCACTTTTAATTCAACTGAACTTCCCAATGCAAAACTGAGACCAAGACTCAGAACATAGCCCAAAATACTCATAATGATCGCAAAATTCCTTTGTCCCCGTCTTCCTTCATTTTTGAAGAACGGGATAAACCGCTGTAAAGGATAGGCACTTAAAGGCAATACTGTTAAACAAAAAACAGCGATCAAATATTGATACCCTATTCCAAATACTTCCCAATGGAAAAAAACTATAAAAGTATTCATCAGAAAAGCCGCGATGGGAGCTACAGTGATCCTCCGTATTATTTTAGCGGCCAAATCAATGTGATCAGTCCGGTTCGATTTTCTATTCCTGTTCATTTTGTTCATCCCTTATTATATAATTTCGGAAACTAGATAAAAAATTATTTTTTTATTGATGTAGTTTCCAATACTATATCATAAGATCATTAAAACTTCAAATATTATTATGAAGATATTTGCAATCAAAAAAGCTTGGGCCAAAAGTGTTCAGCTTCAAGAAGAAGTGGCTTTTGACCTATCATTTATTCCTATTTAGGGTTGGCCCAATCGTTTAAGTTGGCTAATGAACAGCCATTTTTTGCTTTAGCTTAATGCCACATTGTGATACACACGTTGAACATCTTCCAGATCCTCAAGTGTATCAAGGATTTTTTCGAACTTTTCTTGATCTTCCTGCAGCAGTTCCACTTCATTTTGCGGGATCAAATCTAACTCAGCCGCAAAAAAATTTTCGATTCCAGCATCCTGCAATGCTTTCTTGACCGCACTAAAATCCGCCGGTTCCGCATAGATGATCACCTGTTCCTCCTCGGTAAAAATATCTCTGATATCAAGCTCAGCTTCTAACAGCCATTCAAGGATCTGATCGGCATCACTATTTTCGATCCCTATGACTGCCGTATTATCAAATAAATAGGCTGCTGAACCGCTGACTCCCATATTACCTCCGCTTTTTGTAAAAGCAGCACGAACATCAGCCGCCGTTCGATTCACATTATTTGTTAATGCATCTACAATGACCATCGATCCGTTCGGACCAAAACCTTCATAGCGCAATTCAGAATAAGTCTCATCTCCAGATCCCTTGGCTTTTTCGATCGCACGGTCAATGATTGCTTTTGGCACATTATAAGTTTTTGCACGTTCGAGTACAAACCGAAGCTTTTGATTCGCATGAGGATCCGGATCTCCAGATTTTGCTGCAACATAGATCTCGATCCCAAATTTGGCATAAACTCGACTATTATTTGCATCTTTCGTCGCTTTTTTTTCTTTAATATTTGCCCACTTACGGCCCATATTCTCACTTCGCTTTCTTTTTTTCAATATACTGTATCATTATACTTGCTCCAAATCCATTTGTTAAGCAAAATCTGGGAATCGGATTGACATAGATTTTCCCATTAAATGATCTGGCTTCCATATTTATACGAGAAACAAAAAAAGCACAGTAAAAAGGCCTCAAACCGAACTTGCAGCAGTTGCGCATCTGAAACCTTTCTCGTTGGCGGTCTATTCATAATTTTTTCTAGCTCAATAAGCGTTTTTCTGCTGCTTAAATTTCCTTCCATGTATCCAATAATTCTTGCAGCATCCTCCTCACTTGGATCATTTCTGCCACATTTTTTTCGACATTGGCCTGAATCAACTTTGAATGCATATAAAAGTACAGGTCGTTTAGATTTTTAGCAAGTTCTCCCTCAATTTCCATGTTTAAAGAACTCATCAGCTCTAAAAGGATCTCTTGAGCCTTTATCATTTGCTGATTGACCTGCGCAAATTCCTGTTTGTCTGCGCCCATTTCTGCTAAACGAATAGCCTTGATGGCTCCACTATACAGCAATTCAATCAATTTTTTGGGCGAAGCCGTCAATATCTGATTTTTTTTGTATAAGCCGCTTACATCCGCATGCCCCATGCCATTTTCTTCCTTTCAATCAAAGACTGGATTAAAAGTCGCGATCAACAAAAACCGCTGCTTTTCGCTTGGCGATATATCCCGATAGGAGCTGGTCCTTGTGATCCATCCGACTTATTTTATGCAAAACCATTGTCTTTTCTCTTTTTAGATATTCGATCAACCTCAGCTCTTCTTTGATCAGCTGTGAAATTAAGATAAGCTCTGTTTTACTCCAATTTTTCGTTCCTTCTTGAATTTTTTTTAAATCTAACAAATCAAGCCGATTCTGCTCAATGATACTGAGTGCCTCTTCTCTAGTTTCCGACCATGAATCGGTTCTTTTCGAGATTCTTTTTAAATAAAACAGCTTTGTCTGCATTTTTTCACCTCTTTTCTTTCCCGCTTATCAACTGGACAAGGCACTCATTTGGCTATCCAGATAAGATAGCTGTGATTCGGCCTCCATCATCGCCGTATCCAACTTTGTAAAAATAGTGACATAATATTCTCTTTTTTTAGTGATCTGAGTCGTAAAATTATCTATTCTTTTATCTAAATCTTTTAACGTTGATTCAAATCCGGACGATTTCGTTTGAATAATGCCATCTTTGCTATCGATATAACTGTCGACCAACTCTTTTAATTTTAATGTATATCCCTGTTCTTTGGTCTCTTTCGACGTCGTTACTTTACCATCCGCATCGGTCGTCGTCACATTTACTTTTCCTTTGTTATAAAAAAAGTTTTTGACTCCCTCCGGATCCTCAGCCAGCGCTTCATTAAATTTATCTTGGTCAAAAGCAATGGTTGATGAACGATCCACACTGGTTATTCCCAGATCACCCGGTTTAGTGATAGTTGTCCTGCTGTTTTCCTCCGAAGTACCCGTTAATAAACCGCGCAACGCTGATTGCAGGCGGATCAGAGCACTATCGCCAACTAACGTGCCAGTCACATTATCAGAGTCTGACGGATCGCCCACATCTAAGTTGCTATTGATGAAATCCATGGTCGAATTATACTGCGTAACTAAATCACTGACCGCCGCAA
>JAATEZ010000137.1 GCA_015655485.1 Lactobacillales bacterium
AATGTCTATAAAATAATAACAATGGCTAATGACATAATCCTCCTATCATTCAATATCGGTATTACGTTATATTCATCGAATCGATTTATTGGAATTAATTTTGAAATCAAATGTTTTTCCAAGCAATTTCAAGTAAAATATAGTTAGCAGTAGGCGAAACAATATGGACTTTTGCCGAAAAGGAGTTGCTATGAAATTATTATTGGTAGAAGATGAAACGAAATTGTCAGATGCATTGGCTTACATACTCAAAAAAAGCGGCTACATAGTCGACGTTGCTCTCGATGGAGAAACCGGCCTTAATCTGGCCTTGACCGGAATCCATGACGTTATTATTCTGGATCGCATGCTGCCCGTTATGGATGGCATTACGATCCTGAAAGAATTGCGCAGCCAGAAATTGGATACACCCGTGCTATTTCTGACGGCCAGAGATTCTCCTAAAGACCGCGTAGAAGGTTTGGATGCAGGTGCCGATGATTATCTTATAAAACCGTTTTCGACTGATGAATTTCTCGCCAGAATACGTGCTCTCGCACGCCGCAGAAATAAGGAATTAATTTCCAATACTCTCACTTTAGCGGATCTAGCTTTAAATCCCTTGCGGAATGAAGTGAAAAAAGGCAATGAAGTGATTCGGCTCAGTGTAACAGAAACACAATTGCTGGAACTACTAATGCGCAATCATGGTCAAGTAATGAAAAAAGATTTTATCTTTTTTAAAATCTGGGGATATTGCGAAGTCGATTTTGCCAACGTTGACTTATATATTCACTATTTAAGAAAAAAGTTGGGCTATTCATACATAAAAACGATTCGAGGCGTCGGTTACTGTTTTCAACCGGGAGGAAATAATGTTTCATAAATTACAAATAAAATTAGTTTGCATTAATCTGGGAATTATTGCTGCACTTTTTTTTCTCCTGACGATTGGGGCCTACTTTTTTTTACAAAATGATATGGTGAGACATACCAAAGAGATGTCTGATCGCATGGCAACGGATATAAATTCCGGCCATTTTAGAAATATTCCCCCACCTGATGATATTCACGGACCGAATGTCTTTTTCATTAAAGTAGATCCCGCCGGAACGATTATTTTTTCCTCCGCAATGCATCCCACGGATCAAAACAATCTGGACCTGTTAGTACAGGAAACCCTGCGGACATCGAAATGGGACGGCCCGCTCAATATCGCCGGCACTCAGTATTTCTATACGAAAACACCGCTCTTAAACGAAGCGGGAACGCTGTTAATATTCCATGATTTCGAGCGCGAAAAGGCTTTACTCCACACCTTAGTTGTTTCCTTAACCGTCATCGGGTTCATTTGTTTGATCTTATCTTTACTGGGAAGTTTGCTCATTGGAAATAAAGCCATGATCCCGATTCGCACAGCGTGGCAGCAACAACGCGACTTTCTAGCCGACGCTTCCCATGAATTACGCACACCGCTAGCTGTAATTCAGACCAATTTGGAAATTGTTTTAAGTAACCCCACCGAACTGATTGCCACCCAAAACAAGTGGTTAAATAATATCAAAGAAGAATCCGAACAGATGGCAAAATTAATTAATTCATTATTATTCTTAGCCCGGGCTGATGCCAAGCAACAGACTCTCGACAAACTGCCATTTTCTCTGGCTGCCACCATCACCGATACTATTGAAGCATTCAATCCCATTGCAGCTGCCAAACAAGTGCAATTGAAAATGTCCATTGTTCAGCCCGCCATCATCTATGGTGATAACGCTAAAATAAGACAAGTACTGGAAATCTTACTTGACAACGCCATCAGACACACTCCTGCCGGTGGAAATATCGCCATAAACCTTTCCCAACTCAAAAAAAAAGTAACAATTACCGTCACCGATACAGGTGAGGGAATTAAACCGGAACATCTCGAAAAAATATTTAATCGTTTTTACCAGGTAGACAGTTCCCGTTCGACAGGGAAGTCCGGCTTGGGATTGGCTATTGCCAAATGCATCATTGAAAATCACGGCGGAACGATTCAGGCTACAAGCACTCCCGGCGTTGGAACGGCCTTTATTATTCAGCTACCACAGGATAACCTGGCAGTTCCTTTGCTTATGCGAACCGATACTACCGCACAGTCTTAGTAAATGTTGATTTTTTATTTATTTTTTTGACATTTTTCCGCTAAATCAAACAAAAATCAAATAATGATATGATAACTATATAGATAGAATAAATATCCATGGATGGGAAATCTTTCACAAGGTAGTGGTATTAAAGGATGTCGTAGTCGTAATGAAACTTCTACTAGTAGAGGACGAAAGTAAATTAGTTGACGCATTATCTCATATCCTGAAGAAAAATGGCTTCGTAATTGACGCTGCTCTAGACGGTCAAACCGGTTTCGAAATGGCTTGTACGGGCATCTATGACATCATTATCTTGGACCGTATGCTTCCCCAGAAAGACGGTCTTGCCGTACTCAGAGAGTTTCGAAACCAGGGTCATGATACGCCCATACTGTTTCTCACTGCCAAAAGTACTCCCGAAGACCGGGCCGAAGGTTTAAATGCCGGAGCTGATGACTATTTGATTAAACCGTTTTTCTCTGTTGAATTACTGGCACGGCTGCAAGCTCTGGCGCGGCGGAAAAACAAGGATTTAACGGAAAACGTCCTTGTTGCCGACGATCTGGTTTTTAATCCGCTGCGCGCTCAAGTAACAAAGAACTCCAAAGTAATTCAATTAACCTTAAAGGAATCACAGCTTTTTGAACTTTTAATGCGTAATTATGGCCTCGTAGTTACTAAGGAACGGATCATCCAGAAAGTCTGGGGGTTTAATTCCGAGGCGGAATTTACTACTGTCAATTTGTATATCCATTATTTGCGTAAAAAACTGAAGCTTTCTAATCTAAAAACGGTTCGTGGAATCGGTTATTATTTGCAAAAAATTAGAAACGCCCCCTCATGATGCTTGATGTATACTTTAAAAAAATAATTTATCCTAAAGCTGTTGCTGAACTTAAAGCAACAGCTTTTATTTCGCGCCAATATTTTTCAATTTTATCTCATTTCAGCTTTTAACTAAACAAATTTCTAATATTGCCAACCGAATATTAAGTAGTTAAACATAAAGGAGATGTTTTTATAGACGAACTCAGTGAACAAAGGAGAAGTATGGCACTTGCATGAAAGGCGGGGTGATTTTTTCAAAACCACCGCAACACTTCAGTGAAGCCTAAAATCATTGAAGTCATCCGGCAATTTATGGTCTGAGCTGCCAGCTTTGGCCGCTCCCCACCTGAGCACGGATGCTCAACAACAGAAATCAAGGAGGATGTAACTATGGGAATTGTAATTAATACCAATCTTTCCGCTTTAAACACTTGGAATCAATTAAACAAAAACACCACTTCCAT
>JAATEZ010000022.1 GCA_015655485.1 Lactobacillales bacterium
TTATCAGTTTCATGTACTGGTAATGAACGAAATGAAAGCTAGAGGCTATCGACCCGACCCCAAATGGGAAGATCCATTATATAGAGGGCTCTCGGAAACAAGCTATGAATCCTTATCCTCTGTTCCGCTTTCCAGTCCGATTTATCCGGAACATGATCAAAACTATCTGTTGGAGTGTATCGAAAACTTAAAGAAAAAAGGAATCGACACATTCTAATATATTCAACAAGCTGCTGGAATGCTGTACCTCCTGCTTCAAAGAGCCGGGAAAACTATTCTTAATGAGCAGATCAAATTATGAAAAATGAGGTTTATAAAATGAATATTTTTGTTTATCTGGTGTTTATCTTTTTATTGGTCAATACATTAGCTGCATTGATCACTATATTTAAACAACCAAGAAATATTTCTAGTATTTTTGCCTGGGTGCTGACTCTGCTTTTTTTGCCTGGGATCGGTTTTATCATCTATGCATTTTGTGGCAGAGGGATCGATCAGGAGACCAAAAATCGTTTCAAAAAAAAGTTTTCACCAGAAATATTATATCTGGAAGCGGTGATCAAGAATGATAACAAAAGAATTCCGCTTAAACCAGCAGAGGATCTATCATTTGAAGTAAGAGGATTGCATCAGTTATTGAATAATTTGTCTCACAGTCCCTTGACTAGAAGAAATGATATTCAAATTTATACGGATGGAAAAGAAAAATTTGAGGGATTATTTGAAGATATTCGTCAGGCAAAAACCTCTGTTCATGTAGAATATTACGCTTTTTTTAATGATAAAATCGGCAATCGGTTTTTGCGCTTGCTGGAAGAAAAAGTGTCTGAAGGATTAGAGGTTCGGCTGCTTTTTGATCCGTGGGGTTCTTCCAAAGCGAATAAACAATTTTTTGCTAAATTTATTGATTTAGGCGGTCAAGTGACACCGTTTATTACTTCTAAAAACTTGATTCGAAAGACAAGGCTAAACTACCATTTACATCGTAAAATCGTTGTGATTGATGGAAAAATCGGCTGGACAGGCGGTTTCAATGTAGGAGATCAATATCTAGGGGAAAGTAAAAAATTCGGCTATTGGCGAGATACTCATGCAAGAATTATTGGAACGGCGGTTTTTTCATTACAAGAGATTTTTATTAGGGATTGGAATGCTTCTATTTCTGATAAAAAACAAGAATTGGTCTGCTCTCTTAAATATTTTGTTCTCCCAGGCGAGCATGAAATCAGGCGCAATATCCCTATGCAGATCGTAGCAGATGGACCGGATTCTGTGGATGAAATTCTAAAAAACGGCTTTATTAAAATGATTTTATCCGCTCAAAAAACAGTTTGGATCCAAACTCCCTATTTAGTTCCTGATGATAGTATGGTGACGGCGCTGTTGATCGCAAGCCAGTCAGGGGTGGATGTTCGCATCATGATTCCCAGTATGCCGGATCATCCGTTTATTTATCGGGCAACACAGTATTATGCGGGCTATTTTCAAAAAAAAGGAATTAAAATATATATTTATGAAAATGGTTTTCTTCATAGTAAAACAATCGTTGTTGATGATGAAATTTGTACGATAGGTTCTGCCAATCAAGATATTCGCAGTTATGCACTGAATTTTGAAGTGAATGCCTTTATTTATGATCCGGAGATCGCTAACAAGCTGGCACGGATATTTTTGGAAGATATTGACAAATGTACTTTATTGACAGATGAGAAGCTGAAAAATCAAACTCGCTGGTTGCGATTTAAACAAAATTTTTCCAGACTTTTGTCGCCGATTTTATAAAAATATCTTTTTTTTCTTTTTTTTGATAGTAAATATTAGCGAAATTTCATTGAAATGACTAGAATAGTATTAGAGACTGTTGTCTTGAAAGGAGAAAATCAATTCATGTTAGAAAAAACGTTTTACAAAAAAATGCTATCCAAAGCTTTCGATATTCCGGTAAAAGTGACCTATTGGGATAATGAAACGGCTATATATGGGGCAAAGGGGTCAGAAAATCCGCAAATCAGTCTAAAGATCAATAAAGCTATTCCTATTAAGGAAATCACGGATCATGCGACTCTGGCTTTAGGTGAGGCTTACATAAATGGTGTCATTGAAATTGAAGGAAGTCTTCAGGACCTGGTTCTTTCAATCTATCATTCCTCTTCAAGTTTTATGCATGATAACAAGTTCATGAAGCTGCTGCCTAAACAAAAACATACGGAATCTAAGAGTAAAGTGGATGTCCAGAGTCATTATGATATCGGGAATGATTTTTATAAGCTATGGCTTGATCCTACAATGACTTACTCTTGTGCTTATTTTAGAAATGAGCAGGACACTTTAGAAGAGGCTCAAAAGAACAAAGTCCGCCATATCCTTAATAAGCTTCAACCTCAAGCAGGGAAAACTCTGCTGGATATTGGCTGCGGGTGGGGAACCGTATTATTTGCGGCCGCGAAAAAGTATGGTCTGACTGCAACAGGGATCACATTAAGCCAGGAACAATATGACTATGTCAAGAAAAGAATCGCTAATGAGCACTTAGAAAATCAAGTGAAGGTTCTTTTGATCGATTATCGAGAACTAAAAAATCAGCAATTTGACTATGTTGTCAGTGTAGGAATGTTTGAACATGTCGGCAAAGAAAATCTTGGGACATATTTCAAACAGATCCATGAACTGCTGGCTCCGGACGGACGCGGGCTGATCCATGGTATCACAGGTCAGCATAAAGGTGCCGGCGTAGATCCTTTCTTAAATAAGTATATCTTTCCAGGCGGTTATATTCCGAATATCGCTGAAATGCTGGAGCATATTATTGATAATCAACTTCAAATCAGTGATTTGGAGCCATTAAGACGGCACTATCAAAGAACTTTGGAAATATGGAATAAAAATTTTAATGATCAAAGAGAAAAGGTAGTAGAAATATTTGATGAACGGTTTGCCCGTTTGTGGGATCTATATTTGCAGGCTTGTGCGGCTTCTTTCGAAAGCGGGAATATTGATGTTTTCCAATATCTGATCACAAAACAGCCAAGCGGATCGGAATTGCCTATGACCAGAGACTATATAACGGATGCAGATCGTAAGGAATAGATGAAAACTATCATTCATGATAGTGGTAAAGTTATTTTAAAAGATAAGAGCGTGAGACGGACGGTCAGAAAAAATCTGACTATTCGTCTCACGCTCTAAATTATGAGTAAAAGAATATTTAAAAAGCAGTCTTGAAAGCCAACCTATTTTGGATCAAACTTTTTAAGGATTGTCATCTTCAAGTGCTTACGCCCCAAAAAATGCGTGGAATCAAAGTTTTTTCGAAGTTTTCTTGTGTTTGAAATGGTTCATGATCAACAGGCTGATACTGGCCAATACTAGAATGATCAGGACCACAAGCAAACCAATCAACCATTTAGGAATGACGTTCACTTTTACAATACTTTTATTTTCTTTCAACTTCTTAATCTCTGCGGAATTTATTTTGAAAGTTTTTTTGATCACACGGCCATCCGTTTTCGTTAAAATAAATTGATAAGTGCCTGACTTTAAAGTCGCACTTTTTTCAAGAGAAGGCTGCAGCCAGACATTTGACATGGGAGCCATTTGGAAGGTCTTGATTTTTCCACTGGCTACAGTGGTCTCTTCTGAATCTATGATTTTGTAAGTGGCTTCATCACTGTTTCTGAGCAGCGGCTGTGTATTTGTGAGCTGAAATTCTAACCCGCTGGCACCCGTGTGGCTGCCTACTTGAAAATTTGTATAGGTCAGCTCTGTTTTTTCAGGCTGTGATGAAAGCTGCAAATAAATCACTTTGACTTTTTCAACTTGTGATTGGATTTGGACTGTGTTTTTATTGCCTGAAGCTTTACTGGTCTTATAAACAGTAATTCCGCCGATCAGATCTCCAGATAACTGTGAGTTTTCGGGTATTTTGAGAGTGAAACTGATTTCCTGGGTTGTTTTCGCCGGAATGGTCACTGTATTTTGATTTAGTTTTACATATTGAGCCAATTGATACTTTTTCTTTATTAAATGACCGGGCTCTTCCTTGTAAATCAATCCAGAGGCTGACGTAGTTGCTGTCGAAACGGCCACACCCAGTTCAAGTGAACTATCGTTATTATTAGTGATCTGCAGAGTTAAGGGATATTCTTTCCCTAAAACTGGGGAAAATTTAAAATAATCCACATTTTCTGTCTGATCGGTTCCTTTAACAGCCGTTAAACTAAAATTGCTGTCATCAGTATCGGCTGCTTGAACAGGTTGTGTTTGCATCCACCCGAAGAAAATAAAGCATACCAGTAATAGGCATGCTTCAATTTTGTAAAATTGGATTCTTTTCTCCATCATTATGAGACAATAGCGTCAACTGTTTGAGCAGCGACTGTTATCACATAAGTTCCATCTGCTGCAGTTGAATCATAGGTTTTGGTGTCTAAAGTAAGTTGTAAATCTTTTGTAACTGTATCTGTAGTTGATTGAGCTACCGAAAGTGATGTAGCATCTGTTAAACTAGCGGTCAACCCGGTAGCAGCTGCAGGAACCGTTACATTGACTTGAACGGTTTTTGTTCCAAATGATTCATTTACCGCAGTCAAAGTTGGTAAAGTAACTGTTTGAGATTGTGAACTGTTAGTACTTGTCCCAGTCAATGAGATTGGAGCCAAGGTAGTCCCAGTCGCATCCGCAAAATCATAAGTAAATGTTCCTTCTGTGACAGTTAATGGTAATTCAAAACTTGTAGCCGCAAAAGCTGGAGCCGCAAAGCCTAGGCTTGCCAAGAGGATCGCGCTGGTTAATAATATTTTTTTCATTTTTCTTCCTCCTCGATATTTTTTATTTAGTCAGTAGATTTTTATTGAAAATTTCCTGATCATTGGATGGGTGAATTCTTTTTCTGACAACTGAAAATTCATCTTTCATCCACCTATATTGATAGTAAACCATAAATTAATGAACGGCAATCCATGTTTCGATTCTACTCAAGCAATCTTTGACTCGCCGCCTGATAAAACGGCTTTTCGAACTAAAA
>JAATEZ010000304.1 GCA_015655485.1 Lactobacillales bacterium
AATTTGATAACAAATGTTATCGCAGTAAAAAAGTACCTAGCATAGTTTTGTTTAAAAATTTACATAAAATGAAAGCAGCAGTGGTATTTAAAAAAGGAGATATTCCAAAATATGTAACAGATTTCGCAGAGCCTACCCTTCAAAATGAAAATGAATTACTGATTTCAGTGAAAGCCGCAGCCATTAAAAACATTGATAAAGGACAGGCAAGCGGCAAACATTATTCTGTAAAAGACAAAGAATGGAATCCCAAAATATTAGGTGGAGACGGTGTTGGGCTACTTGATGATGGGACGAAAGTTTATGGATTGGCAACGCGCGGAATGATTGCAGAAAAAGCTATTATCGAAAAAGATCATATGGTTACAATACCAGAAGGTTTGGATTGGGCAACAGCTGCCGCACTACCAAATGCGGTGATGGGTTCTGCGTTGGCTTTACTTTTTAGAGCTAAATTACAAAATGGGGAAACCGTTTTAATAAATGGAGCAACTGGGGTTACTGGAAAATTAGCAGTACAAATAGCTAAACATTATGGAGCTAAAAAAGTAATAGCAACAGGAAGAAATGAACAGTCCTTGAATGAATTACTACAACTGGGAGCAGAGGAAATAATTTCACTTAAACAAGAGGATGAAAATTTCATTTCACAGATAAAAGAAACACATAAGGAAACTCCCATTGATGTAGTAATTGATTATCTATGGGGACAAAGTGCCGAGTTGATTTTATCATCATTAAAAGGAAATGATCAATTTTCACATCGTACACGATACGTCACTGTTGGGGCTATGACTGGCGACACTATAACCTTGTCTTCCTCTATTTTACGTGGCGCAGACATCCAAATTTCAGGTTCAGGTTTAGGTAGCTGGACACGAGAAGAAGTAAGTTTTTTGTTTGCAGAAATTCTTCCCGAAGCATTTAAACTCGCTGCAGACAACAAATTGAAAATTGAAACCGTAAATATGGATATATCTGATGTCGAAAAAGTTTGGGATATGGATATTGAAAAAGGCAAAAGATTAGTAGTAATAATTTGAAAATAATGAGCTTATAATATATCTATATAATGATGATTTATTAATCATCTTAAACAAGCATTTGAGGCAATGCCTAAAACGTAAGCCGTTCCGCCAACTTTCTCTGTTTTTTACAAGCAAATTGCATGTATTAGTTCTTAAAAAAATGAAAATGTATGCAATCTTTAAGTAATCCATTTGAAGATATTATATCTCGTTTAGAGAGATTACAATCAAAGATTGATCTTATTTCATTCAACCAACGAAGAATTCAACCACAGTATGAAGAAAATCCAAACATTTTACTCAATCTTAAAGATGCGGCGCGGTTTTAAAGATTTATCAACACTGCACTTTATTATATTGAACTCAAAAAGCTCCCCGAAGTAAAAAATGGGGAGGAATTTAGGATAAACGAGTCAGATCATTTCGACTGGATTGATCATGCATATTTGAAAAAAAACCGCAAGAATCATCAGATGAACATCCTGCGATAGCCCCAAACCATAGGCGAGCCATCCATCAAAGATTTAAAAAACAGTGTATATAGTTCTGTTTTTTTTAGTCTTTGAATTGGAAAATCAGAGTGAAAAGTAAAGTCTTTTTAGTGTTTATATACTATTGGAATAATATCCTGTTTTCGAATTATTTCCAGTATTAAAATATCCTAAAATACAAGGCTTCCTTCTTAGAATTAATACAAAGCAGAGCTTGGAATATACGAACGCTAATAAGTCCTTAAACCGAAGTTCAAATGATTAGAACTTTTGGCATTTTTAGGGGCAAGCGTAAATCCGCTACTACGGATTTACGCTTGCCACAAGCTCCCGATGGTCACAATAGATCGGCGTTAGGATTATAATAGTTAAATTTAGATAGCCAAAAAAACTATCGGCATGATTGAAAATTTTATCTAAATTTTGCGAATCATTTAGTGATAAAATGGATTAAAATATTGGAGATCCTCCATATCTTTTAAGCTATCGGAAAAATAATTTTATTTTTCAGGACATTTCAGTTATAGTGTTATTAAAAAGCGGAAAATTTTTTCCTATAAACAGATTAATCAGGAAGGTTATACTTTTTAACCAAATCATCTTTTAGTTCAATTGAAACTATTGGTTCTTTGGTTTTATCCTTAAGAAATATTCTTGAGCGATAATGCTTAAATACAGTATCAAAAAAATCTTCAACATAATCAATTTCTTCACTATTTATTTCAACATATTCCCATTGCCCCTGATCGAACCACACTTCATTTATTGCCTTTTTTACTCTTAAAATCATCACTCTGCCTTTAGGTTTGTAAACGTAAAACTAATTATTTTACCACTATATTGTACGGAGTGTTAGA
>JAATEZ010000420.1 GCA_015655485.1 Lactobacillales bacterium
ATCGTTTTTTGGAACGGGAATTTCCCGGTTCTAAAAAACGTTATCAACAAACGTTCGATAACAGTTATTTTTGTGCTTCCCCCACCGCTTCACAACTACAGGACATTTTTCAAAATGAATGTGAAAATTATGGTATCTATCATCAAATGACGGCTATTATTGAAACTTCCAAAAGCCCTCCCAGATTGAACAGCTGCAATTATTTTAAAAAATTACAGCATAAAATAAGTTGGTTTTAAAGAAAAAAGAAGTTTCTCAATCCATTCCCAAGTGAAATTCCCTTTACGTACCGCTCTGATCAATGAAATATTATTTGCATTCCTTTTTTTTTCTGCTACTATTAAATCGATGATGTTTTATTTTTTTAGTGGGAGGAAAAAAATGGAATTCAAGACAAAAAAAGAGGAAAAACATTACTATGAGACTCTAGCAACACAAGAACAGTTCCTCGATTGGTATAAGAAACAAGATTTGCCTAAATATGAGACTCCTTCTGTCACAGTCGATAATGTTTTAATGTGTTATAACAAAGAGCAAGATGAATTAAAAATTCTGCTCATTAAAAGGAATACCCATCCATTTCAATATTCTTGGGCTTTGCCGGGAGGATTTGTCCATTCAACTGAATCAACCGAAGAAAGCTGTCTTCGTGAAACCAAAGAAGAAACAGGTGTCCTCATTCATAATGAAAATATTGAACAATTATATACTTTTAGTACCCCAAACCGGGATCCGCGCGGCTGGGTAGTCACTGTCAGCTATTTGGCTTTTATTGGCGAGGAACCGCTGACTGCCGGAGATGATGCGAAAGAAGCCGTTTGGTTTAAAGTCAATCGCAAAGACCAGCTTTTATTTTTATCAAATGAAGAAGAGGATCAAATCATTCTTGATTTGACCACTGGCGTTTCCAGCGGAAAAAATAATTTAGCTTTTGATCATAGTGCCATCATATTAAAGGCTTTTAATCGCGTAGCAGGTAAAATGTTTCACGAACCAAAAGTCTTACAATTATTGGGAAAAGATTTCACGATCACTGAAGCACGCAAACTCTTTGCCAAATTTTTAGGATCAGACTACAAAAAGATCGACCATTCTAATTTCAAAAAATCGATGCTGCAATATTTTGAAGAAATCGATGAACGTCCTGTTGGTATCGGACGCCCTTCTAAAATTTATCAGCTTATTCCGACAAAATCTGGTAATAAAGGAGAAAAGAGCTAATGGAAAAAATTTCTAACATCTTCTGCGTCGCCAGAAATTATTCGGCTCATGCCAATGAACTCAACAATGAAGTTCCGCTCGCACCCATTTTTTTCATGAAACCAGCTGGCGCTGTAGTGAAATTAGCAAATGGCCTTACACCCGCCATTACTTTACCTTTAGAACAGAGTTCCGTTCATTACGAGATCGAAATGGTCGTCCAACTCAAAACTAGTTATCAAGCAAAACTTCCTTTAGAAGAAAGTATTGGTTGGATGGGTGCCGGCATTGATTTTACTTTACGTGACATTCAGGCTGATCTACAAAAAAAAGGACTGCCTTGGCTCGCTGCTAAGGGGTTTAAGCATTCTGCCGTGTTGACTCCGATGATTCCGTTTGTAGATGAAGAAAATTTTCAAAATCTAAATTTTTCCCTTAAAAAAAATCAGCAGCTCGTGCAAACTGGCAATAATCAGCAAATGATTTTTCCTCTACGAAAGCTGCTGGACTATTGCTCTGAACATTTTGGGTTGGAAAAGGGAGATTTGATTTTTGCGGGAACTCCGGCCGGTGTCGGTCCGGTTTATAAAGGGGACTTGTTAGAACTATTTGTCAAAGACAAACGATTCGGTGCCTTTACCGTTCAGTCCGATTAGAAATTTTCAGCCAGCATATGCGTGTATTCCAATAGTTGGCTTCATAATAATCATTCAGGCTGAGCCATGGACCACTTTTGATTGCCGGCTCAGCTAAAATGCCATTAGAGGGTGCTTCAAAAAGGAAATAAAAGAACTTTTCTCTTCATAATTTACAGAATATTGAATTAATTTTTGTGATACAATATTACTAAAGAAACATAGAGAAAGACTAATTCGCGGTAGAAGGCACCGCTATAATTTATCCTTCTCTATGGCTCCAAGTCAAATACGACTCGCTCAGCTTTTATTTTATCCAGCTTCACGCGTCTGACTTTTCGGCCATAGTTCAGGATATAATTCGCGGTAGAAGGCACCGCTATAATTTATCCTTCTCTATGGCTCCAAGTCAAGTACGACTCGCTCAGCTTTTAAATGAAAGGAAGGAAGAAAATGAATCGGAAATATCTTGTTGCAGTGATCCAGCCATGGACCAGTTCGGATATCAATTATAATCTAAAAAAAATGGAAAAATACATTCGTGAAGCGGCTGTAAAAGGCGCAAAAATTGTCTCTTTGCCTGAGGTGATGAATGTCATCGAAAGTGAAAAAGAATCAAACTACTCAGAAAACGAAGAAGGAAGAACTTATAAATTAATTTCTTCTTTAGCAAAGGAACTGAAACTTTTTATTCACGGAGGCAGTTGGGCAGAAGCAAAAAATAATGATCCCCGCTGCTACAATACGACGTTTATGTTTGATGATCAAGGAACCCTGATTGCTAAATATCGAAAAATACATACCTTTGATATAACTGATCCCAATGGAAAAGAATACAAAGAATCCAATCGAATCGATTCCGGTGAAAAAATAGTCACAATCAAAACAAAATTCGGTGTTTTTGGCTTTGCGATCTGTTATGACTTGCGTTTTCCGGAAATTTACCGATTGATGGCACTGAAAGGAGCTCAAGTAATTTTTAATCCTGCCAATTTTACTATGATGACTGGCAAAACTCATTGGGAACCCCTACTGCGAGCTCGGGCAATCGAAAATAGTTGTTACATGATAGCCGCTGACCAATTTGGTCAAAACGAAAGAATGCTTGCTTTTGGAAATAGTTTAGTGGTCGACCCATGGGGAACTGTGATCGCCAGAGCGAGTGATCATCCGGGTGTGACTTTGGCCGAAATCGATTTGGATTATCTGGATGAAGTAAGAGAGAAAATGCAAACCTTAGAAAACCGCCGTGAAAACGTATATGTCTTGAAAGAGAATACCCTCGAGAAACAGTAAAAAAAATTTGTTAGTTGTTCGTGATCGCAACTGAGCACACTTTTTTCAAAATCATTGAATGTGACAGACTAAATAATATCCTCATATCACCAGCAAGAAATGGTTTGATTCTGATAATAAGTATCTGTGTATGGATGCTCTATGAGCCTATGGTGCCTATCCAACCTAACTTAAAATACTAGGCGTTCAAAGCGGATGGCAGACATACCAAAACTATTTATCACATTCAAACCATGAATAATTATGTCGTTTGAAATCATGAATTACTAATTTCAAATATATTGCGATTAAGTATTTGAAGATCCCTATTGTTTTGTGTAATTTCCTGGACTACATGAACTTTAATGGTACAACAGACGGAGGAAACCCACTCGCAGCAGAAAATTTACTGCACAAAAAATATGTGGCAAGAAATAGTTCAAGAATGAAAAAAACGCCAATATAGATGATGAAACGGCCAAACATTTGTAAACACAACCCTACTTTTAAAGAACTCATACACAAAACTATCCTGCAAACAAATTGAAAATTAAGAAGGTGTGCAAATGAAAAACTTCTGAGAAGAAATTGAATTGTCAGATTATGAAAAACATATGCAGCTGGATTCTGTGATGCAGCTTCAAGCAATGAATACCATGATGAAAACCAGTTTAATCATTATCAAATAAAAACAGTTATGGTTCTTGGGATTGCTGGCGGGAACGGTTTAGGACATGTTGATCTCAACAAAATTGAAAAAGTATATGGAGTAGATATTAATCGAGGTTATTTGAATGAGTGTATTGTTCGGTACCCGGCATTGAATGATATACTTGAATGTCTGTGCCTTGACTTGCGTGCCACAAAGCTTGTCATTCCCCATGCTGACATGGTAATTGCCAATCTGTTGATAGAGTATATTGGTTATGATTATTTTCAAAATGCGATTAAACAGATTAAACCAATATATATTTCATGCATTATTCAAATTAATGATGATAGTCCTGGCTTTGTATCAGGCTCGCCTTATATTCACGCGTTTGATCATCTAAATGAAGTGCCTCATCAGATAGATGAGGCTGGTCTAGTTCACTCATTACAGCTGCTTGGATATTCTTTGATAGCACAATTGGAACATCTATTACCGAATGGGAAAAAATTAGTTCCAATGGATTTTAAAATATAATTTTTTCGCCTCACACAGCCTTGCTCAGAATAAACTGTGTGAGAATAGGAAATCAGCATAAAAAGTAACAAAAAGTCAAAAAAAGCGGCAGAGTATCTAAAGTATACCTGGCCGCTTTTTTAGCATTCAAAATTTTTATTTGGTTTTTTCTTTCATTTGTTTGCTGCGCAGTTGACCACAAGCCGCATCAATATCAGAACCATGCTCTTTTCTGATCACGCAATTGATCCCGTTCTTTTTTAGGATATCATAGAAGGCCAGTACATCCTGCTTATCACTGCGCTGGTACTGATCATGTTCACTCACCGAATTATAGGGAATCAAGTTGACATAGGTCAATTTCTTTTTATCGCGTAATAAGTCCGCCAATTCGCGGGCATGTTCCTTACGATCATTGACATTTGCCAACATGATATATTCAAAAGTAATACGCCGATTCGTTTTTTCCAAATATTCATCTACGGCTTCCATGAGCTTTTCAATTGGAAAGCTGCGATTGATCCGCATGATGGAAGTACGAACTTCATTGTTGGGAGCATGAAGCGAGATGGCCAAATTGACCTGCAGACCGTTATTCGCAAATTCTTTGATTTTAGGAACCAAGCCGCTGGTTGAGACAGTGATATGTCTGGCTCCGATCGCTAACCCCTTCGCATCATTAATGATTTGAATAAACTTCATGACATTGTCATAGTTATCGAAAGGTTCGCCAATCCCCATGACAACCACATGACTGACTCTCTCATCCTGACCTTTTTCATCTAAATAAGCTTGAACTTGCATGATTTGAGCGACAATTTCTCCAGCAGTCAAATCTCTTTGTTTTTTTAATAACCCGCTGGCACAAAACGTGCATCCGATATTACAGCCTACCTGGGTCGTTACACAAACGGAAAGTCCATATTCCTGCCGCATCAATACGGTTTCGATCATGTTCTCATCGTCAAGTTCAAAAAGATATTTGATCGTGCCGTCCTTTGCTTCTTGGACGACTGCCTGCTTTAATGGATCAAGTACAAAGGATTCTTCTAGAAGTGCCAAAGTAGCTTTTGAAAGATTGCTCATATCTTCAAAATCAACTACTCTTTTACTATACAGCCAATCCCAAACTTGGGTCGCCCGAAATTTTTTTTCGCCTTTTTCTATAAACCATTCGGTTAAATCTGTTAATGTTAAACTATAAATGGATTGCTTTTCCACATAACTTCCTCATTTCTGCTATTTTCACGGTTTTCCTCAACCAACTATAGACTAAAATGGCTTTCTTTGCAATCATTCTAAGTTTCTATACAACAACCATACTCAATGATTTTCAGCATAGTTTGAATTTTTTCAATCAAAAACTGAAAATTATCGTACTCGACCTGAGGATTTTTTTTCATATATTCAATCGTGTCATTATAAACTACCTCCATCGTTGTCTGGATCAAAGCGATCACATCTTCACGACGGATCCCGGGCTTTACAGTATAATTGATGTTGATCCGCTGATCAATGTCAAAATAAAAAATTGCTGTTTTGCTTTTACCGACGCGCCTTCTCTTCATCTTTAATATTTTCATAAAGACAAATCAAAAAAGGAAAGTTGGGCAATCATCTGCTCAGCCTTCCTATCATCTATTCCGTTACTTTTTCAAAACAGCCGCGATCGATCAGGCTGTCCATCAAAAAATAAAATTTTTCCCGATTCATTTCAAATTTGTTATCCGAAAAAATATTGATCGCTTTCATCCCATTTTCAGTCGTGATCGACATCTTGAGAGTTGAAATGTCCCTATCAACCGTAATTTTCAGTTTAAAACCCTGACGACTTTGAGGCGTGGCATCCAACGGTCGAATCAGTTGGAAATTTCCGGATGTTGTCTCAGTAAAACCATTATCACGCAAAGTAAACTTTTTTGCTGACGGATTTATTTGATACTTTTCCGGGCAGCCTAATACGGTTGCTTGTTTTTGAAAGGCCATAGCATTTCCTCCTTCATATTCTGCTTTGTCTATTATAATAAAAATAACGCTTCAACACCAGTAAA
>JAATEZ010000444.1 GCA_015655485.1 Lactobacillales bacterium
CGGCGATGTTGTCCATATCATTGATTGCCCGCGACATGATATCGCCATTGTTATGCGTGTCATAATAATGAATAGGGACACGATTCATTTTTTCTTTTAATTCTTTACGCATTTGATAGACCGTTCGTTGGGAAACGCGAGTCATGATAAATTGTTGTAAAAAACTGAAAACAGCGGCAATCACATACATAGCGATGACGATCAGCAGAATTTGAGCGACTTTGTCAAAATCAATAGGTAATTTAGTCAGATGTTTCCCCATTTTCGCTTCAATGATTCCTTTTTTGACCCCGTCAAAGATGACCGTTGTGGCCTCGCCTAAAATCTTAGGAGTCCGGATTTGGAATATGGTCGAAGCGATCGCCAGTACAAACACTAATATGATCGCGATCATTCTCGATGACATATAACGAAACAGGCGCTTGGTTGTTGCCCAAAAGTTGCGCGGCTTTTCGCCTTTCATTCCTATTCCGTGTCCTGGTCCGCCCATACCGGGGCCTCTTCTTTGAGGCTGTTGCTGTTGTTGTGCACTCATGCGATCTCCTCCTCTTTCAGCTGTGAATAGATAATTTCCTGATAAGTCACACAAGTTTCTTTCAGTTCTTGGTGAGTTCCCTTACCAACAAGTTTGCCTTCATCCAATACTAAAATAAGATCTGCATCTACTACAGTACTGATCCGCTGAGCTACAATAACAACTACAGCTTGTGTGATATTTTTTTTCAATGCTTTGCGTAAAGCCGCATCCGTTTTAAAATCTAATGCGGAGAAGGAATCATCAAATACATAAACAGCCGCCTTTTTGATCAAAGCCCGTGCGATACAGAGCCGTTGCCGCTGACCACCGGAGAAGTTTCCTCCGCCTTGTTCCACATGGCTATCTATTCCGTCTTCCATCTCCAGCACAAAATCTTTTGCTTGAGCCGTTTCTAAAGCTTGCCAAATGATTTCATCCGTTGCATCAGGATAGCCGTACTGCATATTTTCACGGATCGTTCCAGTGAAAAGAACGGCTTTTTGCGGAACAAAACCGATTTGTTTACGCAATTCAGTCTGCTCGACCTCTTTTACATTCTGACCGTTTACCAAAACAGCTCCTTTTTCAGTATCATAAAAACGCGGGATCAAGCTGACTAAAGTCGATTTGCCTGAACCAGTCCCGCCAATGATCGCCACCGTTTGACCGGCTCTGCTTGAAAAGTCGATATCTTCTAAAACCAGATTTTCGGCTCCGGCGTAGCGGTAATTTACATGTTCAAAGGCCAGTGATGCCTGCTCATTACTTGCTTCTATTTTTTTAGGCGCAGCCGGATCAACGATCATATCTTTCGTATCCAAAACTTTGTTGATCCGCTCTGCGGATGCTTGAGCTCTGGGAATAAAAACAAAAATCATCGCCAGCATCATAAAGCTCATCAAAATTTGAGCCGCATAAGTCATAAAAGCAATCAAATTGCCGACCTGCAGATCACCTGTCGAAATATAATGACCGCCAAACCAGATAATCACCACATTCGTGCCGCTCATGATCACAGTTACTAAAGGGATCATTAAGGCCATGATCGTATTTACTTTGATAGAGGTCTGAATAAAGTCCTGGTTCGCATCATCAAAGCGATCGGCTTCATATTTAGAACGATTGAAGGCCCGGATCACCCGAATACCAGTCAATCCTTCTCGAAAAACTAAGTTTAGGCGGTCGGTTTTTTTCTGCATGCTTTTGAATAACGGCACCGCAAAAAACATCATAAATAAAATCAAAATAATCATCAAAGGTAAAACAAATAAGAAGATTTTTGTCAAATTCGCATCTTTGCTGTAGGCTAAGAAAATCGCTCCGATCAAAGTGATTGGGGCATTGATCATTAGACGTAAGAACATTTGGACGACCATTTGGATCTGATTGACATCGTTCGTCGTTCTAGTGATCAATGAAGCTGTTCCAAATTTATCAAATTCATTACTGGAAAAGTACTCTACTTTACTGTAGATATCACTACGTAAACTTTTCCCTAATTTTTGTGATTCTCGTGTAGCCAGAAAAGTATTTCCCAAAGCAGCAAGTATGCTTATAAAAGAAAAACCAATCATCATGAAACCCATTTTCCAGATATAGCCAATATCGCCTTGAGCAATGCCTTTATCAATGATATTAGAAGTCAGTGTTGGTAAATACAAGTCACTGATCACCTGTACGACCATAAAAGCGACGGCTATAAAAATAGCGGTCAGAGACATTCGTTTGATCATTTTTGTCATAAAAATTATTCTCCTTTTTCTCCCAGATAAACACCATTTTTTAACCAATTGATTTTCGTCGAGAATTCTTCAATGAGTTCTTTGACAACCAATTCTTTTCCGCGTTTTTGTTTATAGTAACCGGAATTTATGGAGGCAAAAACAATCGACATCATTAACTTGAACAACATGATCAATTCTCTTTCGGTTTTCACATTTAACGAACTTGTATCGATCGCCGCGATCAGATGTTTTAGCTCTGTGAGATGTTTTTTCATTTTTTGATGGTGATATTCACTCATTTTGTCATCGGCCATAGATTCTGGTGAGAACCGATTTGTCGCTTTAAAATCAATATGCAAAAAAAGATTTCTATAAAAATCGACATTAGGACCAGTAAATACGTCCTCGATCAACTGGCGAAAATAGGTCTCAAAACCAATAAAAAAATCTCCATCATGTTCTTTAATACAAGCTTCTATGTCTTGCGTACGGATCGAACGTAAATTTTCAAAATAATAGAAATATAAATCTTCTTTGTTCTCAAAATACTGATAAAAACTCCCTCTGGGGATATCGGCTAATTTGACGATATTCGCTATTGAAGCTTCTTGTAAAGAAGACTTTGAAAATTCAATTCTAGCGGCATCGATCAGGCGCTGCTGCTTTTCTTTGGGCAACCGAAAAAATGTTTCCTTCGGCATCGTTTTCCTCCTTCCATAATAAAAATGACATCCTGTCATAACACGAATGTTATTATATACGACAGCCTGTCATATTACAAGAGAAAAGTATGAAAATTATAAAAAAATTTCAAAAAAGTTAATTGTAAAAGTAAATTCCGGTGACCATCCGCAATAGGCGAAGAGCGGCGCCATAACCAGCAGTATTTATTTAGAAATAGTTTGATTGATCCCCAAATTTTCAACTACAAGAATCCTGTCTCAAAAACCCAATTTTGCCCTGTTTTTCCTCTATAAAAATAGAAATCATCTTTTTAAATCAAGAGAATCGCTTGCATGAAAATGAAAAAATGCGCTTAACAGATATCTTCCAATCACAAAAACGGAAGATACCTATTAAAGGGCATTTATCAGCTAAAAGTGAAAATTATTTAGAAATTTATTTAAATCATAGTAAGAAAACAGAAACATTTTCTGTCACTTTCAATTTTTATCCTTGTTGTGCTTTCAAAGGGATATCCTCATAAGTTACGAGTTCAATCGTATTTTGCGCTACCCAGTCCTTAAGTTTTTTGCAGGAAAAATTATGGGCGTCATAACAGCGGCCAGTTGTAAGAGAGGAAAGCTGCAGGAGATCATAATCCACATATCCCGGATGTCCTGCCAATTCATAAAACTCGTCACTTTTTACCTTATCCTCAGTAAAAAAGTTCAGAATGTCTTCCGGAACAATGGGAATGGACCAGTCGTCTTTAAAAATATTGCATAATTTCGGAAGGACAAATTCGCAGTCGGGATGATTTCCTTCCGGCAATGTAAAGAACCGGCGCACCGGCAAATGATATTTTGCGGCCAGCGCAAGCTGCAGTTTTTCCGCTCCCGGAACCAGTTCGATTCCATGATGTGAATTGATGTGAGTCGGAAGCTGTCCGGCAAGCTCGATAAAACGGTCAAACTGAGCCCGCATTTCACTTTCGATCTCATGGAGATCCACCTGATTCGTATTCTTCAATATTCCCTTGTCCAATGTTCCATCCGCTTTAACAATCGTTTTCAAACCCTTGGTGAGCGGTCTGCCGGCAGTCAGTGACAGATGAAGCCCCACACTCAAATCCGGATTTTTGTGCATAAGTACTGCCGCTTCTTCTGCTCCGGGCATATTCGTCATCAGGCTGGTGGAACGCAGAATCCCTCTTTGAAAGCAGTCAATAATGGCATAGTTGCATGCCCGGGTAATACCGAAGTCATCCCCGTTAACGATCAGTTTCATTTTTATCCTTCTTTCATATTTACTGTATTTTTATCAAAACCAAAAAGGTAAGTAAAAATCGCCGTACCAAACATTCCGATACAGACAGCGATCGTTCCATTTATCAGATTGGCTGTACCGCCGCCGACAAACCCGAGCAAAGACAGAAAATTAGCAGCGCCCATAACGTAAACGCTGACATGTGTGATTCCGGCATAAAATCCGCCCAGCAGACCGCCGAAAAACAAAGCAATAAAAGGTTTTTTATATTTGAAACCGACACCGTATAAAGCCGGTTCCGTTACTCCGCCTACTATTCCGGAAACAAAATAACTCAGACTGGCAGCTTTTTTATCTTTATCTTTCAAACGGAAGAAGGCACCCATTGCCATACCAAAAGCCGACCAAGTAGCAATACCTCCCGCAACAAGGATACAGGACTCGTATCCTTGCTGCGTAATAATGGCAATTGCGGCTACAATAACAACCATATGCATTCCGGACATGACCAAAAATTCCCAGAGCGCGGCAATCACTGCTACAGCAATAAATCCGCCGTGTTCGCTGAAGGCTATCAGAAATTTGCCGATAAATTCGCCGGCGTATCCGCCCAGAGGTGCCAGTACACACAATCCGACTGGAACCATAATGACTGCTGTTAAAAATGGAGTAAAAATAGTTGATAAAGAAGTCGGAACATATTTTTTGAAAAAACGCTCCACATAATACATGACCCATACGATTAAAAGAATCGGCACAAGCGTTTGTGAGTAGTCCGAGACTTGCGTAGGAATCCCGTAAACCGTAAACGTCTTTCCAGCCATTTTGACAAAATCGGGTACAAGCAGCACACAGGCCATATACATCCCCAATACCGGGGTCACACCAAGTTTTTTTGCGGCTGTATAACCCAGATAGACCGGCAGAAAATAAAATCCGGCACTATATAAAAGATTGAACAATACATACAAATCGCTCTTGGCACTATACAAGTTTAGCATATCCGGACCTAAAAACACATTTACTGTTTTAAACATCGCCGCCGCCACCATGACGGGAATAAATGGAGTTAACGAGCCGGAAATATAATCAAGAATATTGCCGCCAATCTTTTTTAACGTAAGCTTCTCTTTTGGCCCATCCAAGTTTTCTGTAAAACCTTCAGATTTGGCAAATCCGCCGAGCGTGCAGATTTCGTCATAAACTTTATCCACATTCTGACCGACAATCACCTGCAGCTGTCCGCCGACAGTCTGCGCCCCGATCACCCCTTTCACCGCTTTTATTTTTTCCAGATCAGCAATGCTCTGATCTTTCAAGCTGAAACGAAGCCTAGTCATGCAATGGATCAAATGACTGACATTGTCTTTGCCTCCGACTGCTTCCAGCACTTCTTCAGCAATCTGTTGATTATTAATACTCATAAATATTTTCCCTTCTTTCATGTGATGTTTATTATGCAGACAAATAGTATACGCCCGCCAATTTTTTTGTATTGTCTAAAAATAAAACCTCAGCAACAGATAAACAAGCTGCCTGAAAACAGGTGCTTTTCTATCCGCCGCTGAGGTAATGCCCTTACTGGTTACAATCCTCTCTTGTGTGCAAACGATTGATATGCATCATTAAATATAATAGCTCTTCTTTATCAAGTTCCCAGTTTCTTGTATTTTGCAGATAATTTCCGACCTCCATCGCGCATTGATATGCATCCGAATATTCTTCTCTGACCGTTTCAAACATTTTCAAATTTTCGCTGGAAATCACGGTTTCCTGATTCATTCGTTTCAGCAGATAATGCATATGCGAAACAAAACGTGAATAATTGAAATTTTTTTGATCTATATGAATCGAAAATCGGCGTTCAATAATTTGAGTAATTTCCCGGATGAGCTGCTCATCATCCAGCTCCTCCGTATCATTTTCCTCCATCATTTCCGCATTTATGAAATGTACCGCAATACTTGCCGCTTCCTCACGTCCCAGTTGAATATTTTGCTGCTCATTAATAACCTTGACCGCCTGCTCGCCAACATCTGTCTCTTTCTCGTACAGATACTGAATATCATAACTGATCGGCATTTTAACGTAAATTTCCTTTTGAAAACGCTGGACTGAAAAATAAATATGATCCGCTAAAGTAAATGTGATATTCGGATTCAGTTTTTTAGAGAGCTTCCCTCGCGCATATTCGACAATTCTGGCAGATATTTCGAAAATATCCTCCGGAATCTCACTTACCAGTTCAAAATAGCCCGAATCTACCCCATAAAAGGTTCGGCTGATCAGCGAAAGATCGGTCAATTCATACGGTATCTCGGGAAACCCGATTCCCTTGCCGAACGCAATCAGTTCATCATGCTTGTTATCAAGACAAACAGCAACATTATTATTGATTTTTTTTATCACTTTCATGTCTTGACTCCTTTTTTACTTAACTTTTCCTGTCGTCAAATTCCCCCTCCCGCTTGCAACCATCTATATGGAGGCAAAAGAGTAAAATCCGGTTAAGGTCAGGGCGGCAGCGGCGGTCATTTTGTTTTTCAAATATTGTATGGACAATCCCGCCTCATTTTTTTCAGACCACAAAAAAACTCTTAAAGACACCTCCAAACACCAACGGCTCCCCGCTCGTCATTTGAAAGGTAATGCCTCAAAGAGTAACAATCCTTTTATTGATTTATATTAGCTCATAAATGCAAGCGCTGTCAACTCTTTTTTTTACCTTTTACAAACTCCCAGTCATTGCAAAGGGAACTTCCGGTGTACAAACCGCAATAAATGCCTATAAGTTGAACAAAAAGTCAAATGGCTGGCTTATCTGTAAAAAAACTCTGTTGTTTAAAAAAACAGCGTTTTAATCATAACGATTGGATGGACTTCTCCAAATTTAATAAATACTTTTTTCTTTCTGCTCCGCCGCCGTATCCGCCTATTTGACCGTTCGATTTGATCACTCTGTGGCAAGGGATCAAAATAGCTATTTGGTTGGCACCGTTGGCGTTTCCCACTGCCCTTACATAATCCACATTTCCCAACTGGTCAGCAATATTTTGATACGTCATGATCTGACCCATAGGAATTTTTTCTAATATCTGCCAAACTTTTTTTTGAAAATCCGTTCCGTCCAAGTATAGAGGAACCGAAAAATGGTTTGATTTTTTTGAAAAATAAAGACCTAACTGTTCCTCCACTAATTTATTAATCGCAGTATTTCCCACGACTATTCGCGCGTTATGTTTTTTTCTGATCTTTTCAATTTCTCGTTCCAGTCCTCGTCTGTCCATAAATTCTAGAAGAAACAAGTATTCTTCTGTCGATAAACTAAGCATCCTTCCAATCGGAGTACTTATTACATTCGCCTGAATAAGAATCACATTGGACTTTTTGGGAGGATCCCCAATGATTTTTGTGAACGCATCGTTAAAAGCACTAGAAGATCCATAGCCGCTGGAAAGTTGTTGATCGATGACCTTTTCTCCCTTGATTATTTCTTTAAAAGCGATCCCCATTCTTCTGGAACGAGCATACTGGACAAATGTCATCCCATATATCTCTTTAAATTTCCTTCTGGCAGTTGCTGAATGGAGGCCTAATTTTTGAAAATCCGCTTCTTTCCATCGCTGTTCAGGTTTTACCTCCACTGCTTTGATAAGCTTCTCGATCTCTTCAGGGATGCTATGCGGATAATACATCGGCTCACAACGCTTGCATGGTCTGAATCCGGACAAAAGCGCTTCTTCGGCGGTCAGGAAAAATTCGCAATTCTCAAATTTCGGTTTTTTAGCTGTACAGGTTGCATGACAAAAAATTCCGGTAGTTTTGATTCCTGCAAAAAATATTCCGTCATATTCGGGATTTTTATCAACTAAAGCTTGATAATATTCCTCTTTTTTTTGTTGTGAAATAATCATATCGCATATTTCCTCCCATGTTAATTAAATAAAAGCAGTGTAATTTGCCCGTGTGACTGCCTAAAATAATGAGCAAGTCCGGCTTGACTAAACAGCTTATATAAAATTTTCTTTGATCAACTAAACGCAGTATAAAGTATTTTTAAGAAAAATACTTTCGAAAAATGAACAAGTAATTTTTAGCCTCTAAATCATTCGCTTCTTTCGGACAATCGCTCGATTTATAAACGATCCAGCGTCTTTTAATATAATTAGGAAAAGGAGTGATCTAAATGTCATCCATAACCATAAAAAAATGGGTTCCTTCAAGCGCCATAAAATTATCCGAAAGCGTCTTATCTTCTTTAAATGTCAAAAATAATGAGGAACTTGAATTTCAAATAATTGGAAATAAATTAATTTTAGAAAAAAAAATCATCATCGAAGAATTATTCAAAGATCACAATGGAGAGGAGAAAAACTCCATACCGAATGAATCAATTTAAGCGACCCGACAGGTAATAAAAAACGGGAATGCCAATGCAAGGAGATATCATTTTACTAGACGCGTCTCCACAACTCGGACAGGAGCTAAAAGGGAAACATCCCTAAATTTTTTTAAATCATAAAATTGTTGCTGAAAACAGTCCTGTTGTCATTGCCGCCCGCATAAGTACAACAAAAAAATTATCCTGTGTGACTTTTTTTAATTAAAAATCAAAAAAAAGAAGCGGCAAGATCATTTTCATCTTGTTGCTTCTTTCTATATCATTTGGCTTCTCATTCATTTAGAAGTTCATTGCAAAGATAAACTCCAGTGAACATCCGCAATATGAAATAGATCCATCATTTTTGTTCCAAAAAATAAAAACACACCGGCAGGGTAACCGGTGTCCAGAAAGGAGTTAAAAAATGAAAAAGTGTTTTGTTTAGGGTTGTTTTATTGGTATGTCTACATATTACTGCCCAAATGTGAATAAAGTGTGTTGAAAGTAATAAGATTCAGTAACCCTTTGTTAAGAAATGATTAAGCGGATAACTCTTATCGCTTGAAAATAGGACTACATTTTTTCTCCGTTCGATTCAATCAATTTTTTGAACCAATGGTAGCTTTTTTTAGGAACTCTTTTTAAATCGCGCAGCTCTTCGTTGGTGCGATTGACATAAACAACACCATAGCGCTTGCGCATATCTCCTTGGGAACTCAAAATATCGATCAGGCCCCAGCCCAGGTAGCCGATGACTTCCACTCCATCTTCGAAAATCGCCTCTTTCATGGCCTGGATATGTTCACGATGATATTGGATCCGATAATCATCTTGAATTTCATTTTCTCCATTCCATTCTTCGATGACACCGATCCCATTTTCTATTGGGAAAATCGGAATATGATAACGATTATACATCTTTGCCAAAATATCTCTAAAACCTAATGGATCGATCTGCCAATTCCATTCAGTGGTCGTCAAATAGGGATTATCTTGCCTTCCTGTTTGCAGATACTCATTAACTGGCGTGCCTTCCGGGATCGCTTCACTCGAAATTGTCGTGCTGCGGTAATAACTGAAAGGCAAAAAATCACTGAATTGTTGCTTGATTTCATCTAAATCACCAGGAAGGATCTTCATATCGATTTTGTGGTTCTTGACAAATTGCATGACTTCGCTGGAGTAACCTTTTCCGGTAAACGCATCTAACAAATTAAAATTAAAGAACTCATCGATTTGGCGTGCGTAAAAGATGTCTTCAGGTTTGGGCGCCGCCGGATAGACTTCTGCATAAGCCAGCATCCCGCCAACCAGATCCTCGGTTTTTTCATGGATATAATGAGCCACTTTTGTATGAGCCATCATCACGTGATGAGAAATCTGATAGATCCCTGTTAAGGTTTCTTTTTGCGACAGCACTCCGCCGATCCTAAAAGCACCAGGCATATGATAGAGATTTTGTTCATTAAAAGTCAACCAATATTTTACCTTTGCCCCAAAACGTTTGACCATTTCGATCCCATATTTTTCAAAACAGTCTACAACATGACGATCTAAAAAGCCATCATACTTCTCAGCTAGAGCTAACGGCATATCAAAATGATACAAACAAACCATCGGCTCGATTCCTCTTTTGATCAATTCATCAATAAATCGATTATAATATGCGATCCCCGCCTCATTGAATGCTCCTTCGCCATCCGGCTGAACACGGCTCCAAGAAATCTGAAAACGATAACAATTCATGCCCAGATCCTTCATGAAATCAAAATCTTCAGCATAGCGGTGATATTCATCGATCGCGACTTGCCAGTCAGAGCGATTTTCTCCGGCTGTACGAATATCATAGACGGACTTACCTTTGCCGTCTTTGTCCCATGCGCCCTCTGTTTGCATACTGGAAACAGAATTTCCCCATAAAAAATCTTTTTGCAAGTGTGTCACACTTTCCATCTCCTAAAAAAATTATTTTTCATCTTCATACAATTTTATTTCTCCTTGTTTACGCATCACTTGTTCATTGATCTTCATGAAAGGCAGATAGAACAGAACACCGATCACTATGATCAAAAACTGTACGACTACTGCGCGCCAATCACCGGCGGTTGCCAAGTAAGCACTCAATAGCGGCGGTGTGGTCCAAGGAATCATTACAACGACTCGGCTCATCCAGCCAATTGCGGTAAAGAAGTAAGCAATCAAGATCCCAATCACTGGCATCAAAACAAAAGGAATCATCATTGGAATGTTAAAAACGATTGGAAAACCGAAAATAACAGGTTCATTGATATTGAAAAGTCCTGGAGCGATCGATAATTTTGCCACATCACGATTGGCTTTCATCTTTGAAAAAAGCAATACAGCGATCAATAAACAAATCGTGCTGCCTGTTCCACCTATCATTCCAAAGGTATCACGGAACACCCCATTGATAATATGAGGAATCGGCTTTCCAGCCGAATAAGCCGCCATGTTTTCATTCGTATTGATCAGCAAAAGCGGATCTAAAAGAGTTCCATTGATCACGGTTTGATGAATACCGAAAGAAAACAGCAAATTTCCGACGCTATAAATCAAAAGCATTCCCGGAAGACTCGTGTTGACCTTGCGCAGAGGTTCCTGGATCAGCGTAGTGATCAATTTCGTCAAATCTGTGTGTAAAAAAACGGTCAGGAGCGCTGCCAAAATTGCGAATATGCTCAAGGTAAAGATGGCAGGGATCATCGTATTGAAAGATTTTGCTACAGCGGGCGGAATATTTTCACCTAAATTGATCTGCAGCCTCTTAAAATTAGACAAACGCATGAATAATTCCGCTGCGACCAAACCAATAATGATCCCGGAGAACATTCCGGTCGTCCCTAAGTTGCTAAACGACAAAACACCAGTGACATCAACCGCTTTTTCGGCCCCG
>JAATEZ010000069.1 GCA_015655485.1 Lactobacillales bacterium
GATAAGGTCAAAAAGGGCGATGCTTTGATGGTCACAGAAGCAATGAAGATGGAAACCACTATTCAATCCACGATTGATGGAACGGTAGAATTGATCCATGTCAAAGATAGTGATCCAATAGAGTCGGGTGATTTGCTGATGGAAATTAAATTACAGTGATTTTAGCTGAACGGAGGGGAAAATGAAAAGGCTGAGTCAATTTTTATGCGTGTTTTTCATTATTTTGATAGCAGCCTATTTGCAGCCAGTTTATTTTCCTCATCCAGATGGAAAAGTCTCGCAAGTGAAAAATTCAGAAACTAAAAAGGTTTCACCTGTCGCATTGAACTATAGTGAGGTGACTTCCTCTGGTTTTGCCACATTTATCGGGAAATCTAAGGAAGAACTGATAGCTTCTTTTGGTGAACCTGAAAAAAAAGAACCTTCTGGACTTGGATACACTTGGTGGATCTATTACAAAAAAGGAACAGCAGGGTATTTTCAGGTAAGCATTCAACAGGATATTGTTCTTTCGATTTTTTCTTTAGGAAAAGATGACCAGACGGCACCTTTCAAAACAAACATGAATCTGGTGGAAGTAACTGATTTAGCCGATATCCAATCCATTTTTTCATTCGATTATGAAAACCGAACGTATGCTTTTGAATTAACTGAAGAAGATATGAATTACCGTCCGTTGATTGCTTTTGATAATGGCACATTTGCTATTTTGCATTTTAGTCAAAAAAACGGCAAACTCTTGGCGATCCGCTATTTAGATAAAAAAAGTTTGTTGCAATTGATGCCTTATCAGTTAAATGAGGGAGAGGTCTCTGCTATTTCTTTTTCTGGAAAAGAAGATTGGGAAACGATCGATCAGAGTAATCAGGGTCAATTTTTAACTATCTTGAATTATATCAGAGAGATGGAGAAGCTGCCGAAATACGATCTGAGTCAATCATTAAGCGAAACGGCTCAGATCGATTTACAGAAGTTTATTCAAAACCCGGAGGATACGCTGACAAGCAAAATAAGAGGAGCAGAATGGTTGGACCGGCAAGAAAAATTATCTTTTGCGCAGCCGTTTATATTTTCGAGTGATGAGATGAAGAAATTGGTTAGTGACGAACAGCTTGATCCGGCAAAGATCCATGGTATTTTTCAGACACCAAGTTTGGACGTTCCTTGGCTTTTAGGAAATTGGTATGGAGATCAAGTGATCCAGCCACAGCTTAGTAAAAAAACGGATCGAACAGCAGGTATTGGATTTTCGAAAGACAAACTTTTATTTTTGTTGTCAAAAGATGATGAAAAAAGTGCAGAATCTACTGAGGAGAGTAGTGGAAAATGATCTATACACAGGAAATAACAGCCTTGGAAGATGCCATTTCGGCTTTGACAGATTCCATTGCACAAAGTAAAACAGCTTTGGATTATCAAAATCAGTTTATTGCTATGGAACAAGATAGGCAAGCGGTAGAAGCTAGAGAAAATTTTTTAAAAATCAAACAACAGTTTGCTGCGATAGAAGATTTTGAAAAATATGCTCCGGGATTTAAAGAGAAACAAAGAGAACTGCGTGTAGCAAAACGTAAATTAGATTTAACGGATACTGTGGCTGATTTTCGTTATAGTGAAACGTTGTTGCAAAATACGTTAGACCAAATAGCTTACGAGATCGCTGATGCTGTTTCATCAAATATAAAGGTCAGTGGAGGGAATCCTTTTTTTGAAAAGGGAAAACATAGTTGTGGAGGCAATTGTCATGGATTAGAAAGTAATGGATGAAAAGACGTCTTTTGAAATGACTAAAAGAAGATCGCTTATTGTCTGGGTCTATAATTTGAAACAATTGAAAACTTTAAAACGTTATGGACATATCCAATTTGTTTCAAGACGAATGAAATACGTTGTCATTTATATGGATGAAAGTCAAGTAGACGAGTATAAAAAATCAATTTCGAAGCTGCATTTTGTCAGAAGTGTCGAACCTTCTTATCGGCCGGATGTAGAAATGAATTTTGCGGATAAAATCGGTACGCACGCCGCGCTTCAAAAGGAAGACGATGGTTTTGAAGTGATTGAGGCTAATACGGAGATCAAACTGGTAGAAAATTTATCTTGATTTTGGTAAAATCTCGAATTTTTTGCCGCAGCAGCGTTTTTGAATCAGGACAATGGGTATGGAACCAAACTCTTCGAGTTTTGTGTTCCATACCCATTGCTGTTAGATTGAAACAATGATGATCGTATTAAATGAACTATATTTTTGCCTGGTAAAAAAAGAGAGAAAATGCTTTGAAAATTTTAAGAAATAAAGATTTTTTTTTGATTTTTTGTAGATAAAGCATGTATTTTGATTTAATTTTTTTACAGATATTGTATAATAAAAAGCATGAGTCACATTGATGGAGGCTAAAAAGTGAGAGTTATTGCTGGAAAATATAAAGGGCGCAGATTAAAAACGATGTCGGGCGGCACTACACGACCAACAACGGATAAAGTCAAAGAATCTGTTTTCAACATGATTGGTCCTTTTTTTGATGGTGGGAATGTTCTGGATCTTTATGCCGGCAGCGGCAGTTTGGCGATTGAAAGTGTTTCAAGAGGCTGTGATTTTGCCATATGTGTCGATCGCAGTTTTTCAGCAATCAAAATTATTCAAGAAAATATTGAGTGGACGAAAGATCCCTTAAAATTTAAGCTTATGAAAGCAGAGGCAAAAAAAGCTCTGACGGTGATAGCTGAACAAACGCTGAAATTTGATTATATTTTTTTAGATCCGCCGTATGCTGATCAAGAAATCACGACTATTTTTAAGCTGCTGACGGACAAAAAATTATTCAGTGAAAACTGTATCATTGTTTGTGAAGTCGCAAAGGAAGTTGACCTCCCAGACAATATGGCTGGTTGTCATATTTGGAAAAAACAAGTTTACGGAATAACAAAAGTTGTTATTTATAAGAAGGAGGAGCATGATGAGACCTAAAATAGCACTATTTCCCGGCAGTTTTGATCCCTTTACAAATGGACATCTCTATACGATCGAACGCGCTGGCCGACTTTTTGATGAGCTGGTTATTGGTGTCTTTACCAATACCAGTAAAAAAGAAATGTTTGCCCCGGAAAAAAAAATGGAACTTATTTCAGAAGCCACGCAGCATCTGAAGAACGTTCGTGTTATTTCTCAACCGGGTGATTTAACAGTGAATATTGCTAAGCAAGTCGGGGCTGATTTTTTGGTGCGGGGAATCAGAAGTGTCAAAGATTACGAATATGAGCGCGATGTTGCTACTTTGAATAGTCATTTGGATCAAAAAATAGAAACGATATTTTTGCTGTCTGATCCGCAATACAGTCATATCAGTTCAAGTTATATCAAAGAAATCGTTCAGTTCAATGGAGATGTATCCGAGTATTTACCAAAGTGTGTCTATCAGGCATTGCAAGCAAAAAAACAGAATTTGAGATGATAAAATATGAAGAAAAAAAGAAGTGTCCTAAAAAAGGGTCTGGCTTTACTACTAGTTCTTTTTTTTGCCGCGAGCCTGATCGTTCCAATCCCATACTATATCGAACAGCCTGGTTCTGCTGAAGACGTAAGCCAATTTGTGACCGTGAATGATAAGAAGGATAAGCTGGATGGTTCTTTTTTATTAACAACTGTTGGAGTCAGGCGCGCGACACTGGCAACAGCCCTATATGCCTATTTTGCTCCTTATCAAGATATTGAATCGCAGGAAGATTTGATGGGACCAAGCACAGATGATGAATACCTGCAAATGCAGCAGTATTATATGGAAAGTTCACAAAATAGTGCGATCCAGGTCGCTTTGGATCTGGCTCAGAAAGAGTATACGTTTAACTTTAAAGGGATCTATGTGATGTCGGTCCAAAACAACTCTAATTTTGTTGGAAAATTAAAAGTAGGGGATGTCATCAATCAAATTGATGGTCAAACATTTAAGAGTTCGGCAGAGTTTATGACGTATGTCAAAAGCCAGAAGGTCGGGCAGAAGGTCACTATTGGCTATGAGCGGGATGGCAAGCAGGCAACAGCTTCCGGTAAATTAATCAAATTAAAGTCAGATAAAAAA
>JAATEZ010000092.1 GCA_015655485.1 Lactobacillales bacterium
AAGGGTTTCATGATTTTCAGGCTTTTATGTCATAGGTTAAATTCAAACGAGGAACAAAAACTGCCTTTTTTAATTGTATTGCTAAAAATATGACTGTTGCTCAGGAAACGATTTTGCTGGAGACGGATTCTGTTTCTGGAAGAATAGAAGAATACAGAGGCCGTCTGTACCTGTACACAGCCTCGTCTGACAGCCTTTTTGATATTACAGCCAAAAGAGAATAAGCAGCTAATTAAATCATCCTATGGAAAATATAAATTCACTACAGAATCGGCCAAAGCTGGAAGCGCGGATGAGAGAAAGGACGGGATCATATGGATGAAAAAAATTGGGAATTGTTGAATAACCTCAAAGTAGGGATCGTTGGGTGCGGTCATTTGGGACAAGCGATCGCTCAAGTATTGGTCGAACAAGGATTAAAAAAAGAGAATCTTCTTATTTCATACCGGGGAGATCCGCTTACTTATCAAAGTCTGAAAATAAAAGGTCTGACTCCATGTCTGACTACAAACCAAAATATTTTCCGGGAAGCCGGGATCGTTCTGATCACGATAAAACCTCAAGATATTCTTGGATTAAAAGAGGATGTGGCGTCAAGCAAAGGTCTTATTGTTTCCTGTATGGCTGGAACATCGATCGAATTGTTAAACCAAATATTAAAAGCGGACGTCTATCGCATGATGTTCAGTGGTCCTGATACGATACTCTCAGGAAAGGGTGTAGCCGCTATGTTTCCAGAGAATGAATACTTGAAATTGCTGCTGTGTTCAATAAATTTAACACATATTCAAACTATGACAGAAAGTGATCTGGACATCTTTACTGCCGGTGTTTGTATGACGGCCGCTTTATTGCAGACAGATGACCTGCCGGGCCACAGAAAGGCGATCATCAGAATCGGGAGTGAATACCCGTTGTTTGCGGAGCTTTTTGATTGGGCGGTAAAAGTTTTGCCTTCTTTCCATAAGGAGGCCGACAAGGAATTATATATCAAGAAAATGGTCACCAAAGGAGGGGTCACCGCTGCTGTCATCAACAGCTTGACTAGTGGGGAACCGCTGGATACTGCTTTAAGAAAAGGAATAGCCCGTACGAAAGAAATTTCCATCGAAACCCAACAGTCGCTCAGCTGATCGAGAAAAAAAGTCATCAACTATCTGTTTGGCGGTAAATTTATTCAAAACAGACCAGTAAAAAAATCAAAAGAAATGGAATCATACATAGGCAAAAAGGATGGGTCAGATGATCGGAATACTTTATTTTGTGGTGATCATATTTGCGAATACGGTTGGAGCCATATCGGGAATGGGTGGCGGAGTCATTATCAAGCCTGTTTTGGATGCGGTTGGAGCGGATCCATTAGTTGCGATTACATTTTATTCAAGTGTGGCAGTGCTTACCATGTCAATCGTTTCAACACTCAGACAAAGAAAAAATTCTATTCAGATACGCTGGGATGCAGCGATCGTTGTTTCTATAGGTGCTATAGTAGGCGGTTCATCAGGCAATATAAGCTTTGAAAAATTGCTGGATTATTTTGGCGATGAGCAGATGGTTCAGTTGATTCAAGTTATTTTGACTGTTATTACGTTGATATTTGCTCTGATTTATTCAAAGATGCGTGGAGTAAATTTTTCTTTAAAAAATAAGATCTGGTTCTTTTTAGTGGGATTATTGCTGGGATTTTTAGCAAGTTTATTAGGGATCGGCGGCGGACCGATAAATGTCGCGTTACTGATGTTGTGTTTTGATCTCCCAATCAAAGAAGCGACAGTGTATTCGCTCATCACGATTTTCTTTTCTCAATTCGCCAAACTGTTTATGATAATGATCACCACAGGGTTTGACCGATATGATCTATCGAGACTTTGGTTTATTATTCCAGCGGCCATATTGGGTGGATATTTTGGCGCAAAGCTGAGCGGGATATTATCTGATGAAAAAGTGCGTGCTGTCTATCAGGAAGTCATTGTATTGGTTATTCTGCTAAATTTATATAATGGGTATCAATTATTTTGAATAAATCAGTGTCAGTGATTTTTTATTAAAAAAAAACAGTAAAATACAGGCGGAACTGGGAGTTGAACCAAAATCTGGCTCAACTCCCAGTTCGTCTCTTTTGATCATTTAGATAGGGCAGGCTGTTCTTTTTTAGAAAATAATTGTTTTGCACTGGAAAAAGCAACGAGAAAGGCGAGTGCCATCAGCAAAAGAGCGACAACTAATTGTAATCCTTGCACGCCTAGTACGAAAGTTCCTGTTTCTATGGTTTTAAAAATAGCCAGCACAGATTGAACTAAGGAAGTTGAAGTTACCGCAAACATGAGGATCATTGGAATGTAAAGCATCCAACCCTCTCGACCGGTTGTTTTCATAAAAACTGCAAGAGAGATGAGAACCAGAGCTGATAATAACTGGTTGGCTGCGCCAAATAAAGGCCAGATATTCTGATAAC
>JAATEZ010000124.1 GCA_015655485.1 Lactobacillales bacterium
TTACTGAATTTTGATCTTTACTTCCCGATATTTAAAACACTGATCCCTTTACAAACCGGTTTTACTTCCCTGACTAATTTGCAAATCGGGCTCTTTACAGACATCGTTAAAACCGCCGGTGCGACAGGTTTGCCACTGCGATCTGATCAGTTGAATTCCTTTGGTTATAGTTTGAGGACTATGCTAGCCGGTTATCCTATCCGTTTTGATATGGCATGGCCGGGGAATTTTAATAAATCCCCCGTTTGGTATTTGTCGCTGACGCTAAAATAATAAATCCTTTGCTATTTTCTTTTATTCAACAGGGATTCCAAAAGCTCATTTTTTTCCTTCTCGGTTTTTAATAACCTGTCATATAATTCAACTATCTTATCAACTGGGTTGAAATTATATTGGTAGATAGCCTGTGAGTTATCATGCATGTTATTAATGGAGATTGCGGAAGCTTCATCATGAAATTCCTTGATAGCATCTACAGTAACACCAAGGGCTTTGGCTATCTGTTCCAGTTTCTCATCGGGAATGACGTCTTTTTTTTCAAGCCGGGATACTTCCTGGTGCGTCGTACCAATCTTTGTAGCCAGGGTGCTTTGTTTCATGCCTTTCATCCCTATTAGTTTTGCGATATTCCTCCCGATTGATTTGGGATGCTGAACGAGCTCTTTCATTCGAAAAAATTTTTATGATTAGAGGCTGAATGTCCTACAAAATGTGAATTATTCCTAAAAATTTGACGAATATTTCGGAATGTAATTCTTAAAATATTGTTTATCAAATTTTAATCGATGCGAAAAATACATCCATTTTTGAGAAAAGTTCACATCCAAAAATGTTGTTTTAATTAAAATTGATTATACTTTTGTCCCGTAAAAGTTTTGAATCTGATTGCTTTCAAATGTGACTATACACAACTATGATAATTACACATCAAAGGGAGTAGTTAAAATATTGATTGGCATTTTTTAAATAAAAGGGGAAATTTCCCTATGACGATTTAGGGAAATGCGTTTTTATTCTCAGAAGTAACCAATTAAATTTGTCCACCTATAATTTAAATCAAATGAAAAATCTGAGTGTTTTGATGGGTGTATTTGATCATCTAAACAAAAATAATTCTAAGACCTTTATTGAACATTTTGATTCCGAAACTGGCGTAATTACTCTTAGCGGCAATTTGGAATTAAACGTAAAAAAAGTAACCTCGGCCAAAGATTTGGCACTTTATATCGATGCCAAGGAGGAGTGCAAAACGCAATTTTCCTAAAAGTAATTATCCCACTTACTACGCCTTTGTTATTCTCCGGTTAATGCCCCTTTTTTCTTAGACATGAAATTAAGTTTGTTTGAAGAATAATTTACTTTTACGCAATTCTAAATATGATTAACGTTTTCTTGTGTTGTTATTGATATTTAGTTAACGAAAAATACACCGCCCGATCACTGTCACTTTCCCGCACGAACCCTAGGCCTTTCCTAAACCCATTCTGAAAATTTATCTTTTATTACGCTCCCGTGCGCAATTTACTATTGTGTTTTTTGGCAATAACGTGTTTCTGTATTTGTAGCAGAAGTAATTGTGCATTTGCACAGGAAGCCCAGGAAAATATTGACAACGCCAACACGTATTTAGATCATAGAGTTGAGGCACTCCAAAAATCACTTGACATTACAGGGAAACTACAACAGAAATTATTAAAGCGACTCCAAAAGAAAGAGGAAAAAATGCTTAAGAAATTAGCGAAACAAGATTCCACGCTTTATAAACAATATGTTTCGCAACATCTCAATTATGATTCTATCGCAATTATTTCTAACGACACCAATAAACGTCCACAGGTTTTAACTGGCAATAAAACGATTGATAGCCTCAAAGGCATCCAACGTTTTATTAAAAACCAGACAGGAAAATTAGGAACTGCCGGCACTACTTTAGAAAGCGCAGGCGTAAAAGTTCCCGGTGGCGAAAACTTAACAGCCCTCCAACAAAAATTAAATTCCCAAATAAGCACGGATCAGCTTATTCAGCAACATACTAATGACCTCAAGCAGCTGGCCGGCGATGCCAATATCAGTGGCTTGCAAAATATTCAAAAGGATGTTTATTACGCAAAAGCGAAGATGAAAGCCTACAGAGAAATGGCCGATGACCCGGACGCCGCAGAAGAAAAGGCCATGGAATATTTGCAAGGAACGGATGGTTTTGATAAATACCTAAATCAAAATAACAATGCGTTTGGCGGTCTAGGGAATAACGCCACAGAGGCAGATTTACAACGCATGGGTTACCAAACGAAAAGCTCCGTTAGTACTGCCATCCAAAATCAATTGGGCAATAACCTCAGTTCCATCCAAGGACAAATGAGCCAACAAATACAGCAATACAGCGATAAGCTCAATCAAATAAAGAAACAGGTAGACGCTGCCAAAACCGAAGTGGCCCAAGCCAAACAAACGGTGAATGATGCAAAAGCCGAAGTAAAAGATGCCAAAAGAAGCCTTAAAAACATAGAGAAGCCCGATTTCAAAGTCAACAAAGAAAAAGGCAAGCCTTTTTGGAAGCGCATTGAAATTCAATATAATTTTAATACGAGTCGTGCAAGCGTCGATGGGTTGAAGCCGGCAATGATGATACTCGGCGCATCTGCGGGTTATAAACAAACCGAGAAACTCAGTTTCGGTATTGGCTTTGGATTCAATATCGGACTTGGCCAGAACTGGCAACACCTGAAATTAACCTACGAAGGCATTAGCCTGCGGGCTTATGCAGACTGGCTTTGGATTTACGGTTTCAGTTTTCAGGCTGGTTATGAAAGTGCTTTTATCCCTTCTAATAGGGCTTATCTAACGAATGCAACAGATCAAACGAATAATAATAATAATAATAATAATAATAA
>JAATEZ010000100.1 GCA_015655485.1 Lactobacillales bacterium
TGAGATCTATATAGAAAATACGATCGTAGCCAAGGCTATCGTTGTTTGTCAGCTGATGGAACGTTCTTAAAAAGGGTCAGGAATGGGGAAACAAGATGAAAATTACAGAGAAGATCATGACCAGTATCAAAGAATATGAAACAATCATTATTCATCGACATTTGCGTCCGGATCCAGATGCATTAGGTTCACAGAAAGCTCTGCAGGAAATCATCCAGGCAACTTTTCCAGAAAAAAAAGTTTATAAGGTCGGCGGTCCACTGGAAGGTCTGGAATATTTGACAAGTATGGACACTATTGAGGATAGTCAATATGAAAAGGCCTTGGTGATCGTGACAGATACCGCGAATGCTCCGCGAATCAGTGATCAGCGTTATAAATTGGGGGAAAAATTGATCAAAATCGATCATCACCCTAATGATGAACCATATGGTGATCTTGTTTGGGTCAATACCAGGGCGAGCAGCTGCAGTGAGATCATTTATGATTTTTATGATGAATTTAAAAAAGAACTGAAATTCACTGATGAGGCCGCTAGAGTTTTATATGCCGGGATCGTTGGCGATACTGGACGTTTTCTTTACCCGGCAACTACTTCGCATACATTGGAGGTTGCGGCCGACTTGATGCGCTATAAGTTTGATGCCGCGAGAATGAATCGGCGCCTAGAACAAATTTCTACTGAGGTAGCTCATTTATCTGGTTATGTTTTACAGAATATTCAAGTGGATGAAAACGGCGCTGCTATGGTTTTATTATCTCAAGAGGTCCAAGCGGAGTTTCATATTGTTGATGCGGATACAACTATGGTGGTTCCTTTACCCGGGCAAATTGAAAATATTGTGGCTTGGGCGATATTTGTTGCTCAACCAGAAGGATATTATCGTGTGCGACTGCGCTCTAAAGGACCTGCGATCAATGGATTGGCCAAGCGTCATGACGGTGGCGGCCACCCGCTGGCCAGCGGAGCTAATGCCAAAGATTTAACTGAAGTAAAAGACATCTACCGGGAGATCCAAGAACTGGTAGCCGCATATGATCCAACAATAAAATAGATTTTAAAAAAATTAGAAGGGGTTTTAAACGGCGTCTTTCACAAATTCTTCATTCTCAAGACATTTATTTTTCAGAGATACATGCTATCATAAGTATTAATTCAGATTAGATAAAAGGGAGCGAGATAAAATATGTTTTGGGGATATATGTTTGATTCAACGTACATCTTAGTGATCATCGGACTGCTGATTTCGATAGCTGCTTCTAGTTATGTAAAAAGTACTTATCGAAAGTATGATGAATTTCAGAGTAAGAAAGGCTACACAGGAACGGATGTTGCCCGTAAAATTTTGCAATACTCAGGGATCAATGATGTGGGTGTCCGGCAAATTTCCGGAGATTTAACGGATAATTATGATTCACGCAACAAAATGCTGAGCTTATCTGAGACAACTGCTGCCTCTACTTCGGTCGCTGCGATTGGAGTTGCTGCTCATGAATGCGGTCATGCGGTCCAGGATAAAGTTGATTACGTGCCTTTGAAGCTGCGTGCAGCACTTGTTCCCGTTGCTAATATCGGTTCACAGGCAGCCATACCGATTCTTATTGTCGGTTTGCTTCTTGGCAGAAATCAATTTTTGATCACCATTGGACTTCTTTGTTTTTCATTGGCATTTTTGTTTCAGATAGTTACTTTGCCAGTGGAGTTTAATGCTTCAAGGAGAGCTTTAGCTGTTTTACGCGAGAACGATGTGCTGGATGAAGAAGAGCTTCCGATGGCCCGTAAGGTATTATTTGCGGCTGCACTGACCTATGTTGCTGCGGCTGTCGCTACTCTATTACAATTATTAAGACTCATTATGATATTTGGCAATCGCCGAGATTAACGGATAAATTAAGAAGAGAACATGGATAAATACTTTTTTAAGTCCCTTTTTCATAATAATTTGTTTGCTTTGTGGTATCATGGAATAAACAGAGGCTAAGGAGCTGAAGAGATCATGAAATCATCAACAAAAATCATTATTGGCATTGGCATCGCAACTACGGCAAGTGCAGCTGTGGCAGTGATTCTTTCTGAAAAAGCTGTTAAAAAATTTGGTCATGCCAAAAAAAGATGTTTGCTAAAAAAGTTTGTTCATACTAAGCTGGATGGAAATGAGAAAATCTTGGATGTTGTCAATGAAATGTCTGATGAAGATGTAGATGTCATTGTTAGATTTATGGATAAAGTCAAAGACGGACGCAAGAAAATATCAGTTTATGGCGACACAGCAAAAGAAGCAACAGAAAAAATCAAAGAGGCTTTTCTACAATTTATTGGAGGAACGGAATGATTGCAAGCTTCTTTTAAATCAGAACTGATCAAGTGAACAAAGACAAGGAAGAGACTGTGGTTTTGTTACAGTCTCTTCCTTGTCTTTGTTCAGTACTTGGTTCAGCTGATGATCAAGTAGCATAGAATCAGATGATCCATTTTTTTTAAGTTTAAACCAGTTTGTTCATGGAATCGTTCTAAGCGGTATTGTAAGGTATTTCGATGCATGAACAAATATTTTGCGGTGGAGCTGATATTTCCTTGATTTTGCCAAAGAGAAAGAATGATTTCCTTCAGTTCATTATCTAAGGTCAAGTTGCTTCTTATATTACGTATGATCGCACTTTCGGCCAGAGATTTTTTTGTGAAAAAATGTAAGGCAACAGTAGGCAGATCGAAAACTACCTGTCCTTTTATAAAGGCCTTCTCTTCTAAAAATACTTGTTGTTCTTCTTCAAAAAGTTTTGCAAAAAAAGTATCATTTGGAAAGAAAGAACCAATGTAAGCACTTGTTTTGCAATCAAGTTCAGTATCAATAGTTAAGAAAATTTCCTCTAGTTCCTCTGGTGAATAAGTTTCTTTTGTTTTTTCTTCGATCAAAAGTCCATATTGCTCATCAATAAAGAAGCTGTCTGTGACAGATGGAAACATAGAAATCAAAGTTTCATGCCAATCTTTTAATGAGAGCTTTGGATCTTTTGGCAAGACACGAAACTGCAGGACACGATAATAACCTGGTTTATTTGGAGCCGCGGAATTTTCAAAAAGATAAGGGTACCAAGGATGATTTATATAGTCGACTTTTACTTCTTGCTCTCTCAGGTAAATCATACGAAGCAATTTTTCTTCAGAAGGAGATAATTCAGAAAGCGGCAGAATCAGCCACTTATTTTCAATGGGCAAGCTTAATTTATCAAGATGTTTATCAGGCATAGATTGGACCGTGCCGTAAGGATAAATTTCTAACAGTTGTTGTAAATTCAAAAGATGCACCCCTTCATAAAAACATTCAATAATCCATTTTACCACGAAGTTCTCTCAGTTTTAAACGGAAAATCAAAGATTTCTTAAAAATCTTGTGTTATCATATTTAAGAAATCATTCAAATGTGAAAGGAGAGCAGCATGTTAGAAAAAATCAAATCAACTCTTTCTAAGGAACAAAAAGAACTTTATATGCGAGAAGCTTTAAAGGAAGCAAAAAAAGCCAAAGATAAAGCTGAGATACCGATCGGAGCCATCGTGGTTTTGGATGGAGAAATAATCGGACGTGGATATAATCTTCGCGAAGAGTCACAAGATGCTACCAGTCATGCTGAGATGACTGCCATAAAAAATGCCTGTAAAAAAAAGGACAGTTGGCGTTTAGAAAATGCACAGCTTTTTGTTACCTTAGAACCATGTGCGATGTGCAGCGGAGCCATGATCTTAGCTAGAGTGGATGAAGTCTACTATGGAGCCGGCGATCCAAAAGGCGGAACGGCAGGAACATTTATGAATTTGTTGCAAGATGAGCGTTTTAATCATGTTGCTTATGTCGAAAATGGCATCTTGGAAGACGAATGTCGTGAAATTCTCCAAAACTTTTTTCGAAAATTACGAATGAATAAGAAAAGCTGAACAAGCCCGCTCTGATTTTGAGCAATAGAGCAGGGAAAATTTTAGCGGTGAACAACACCGCAAATTTTTTCCAGCTATTGCCGAAAA
>JAATEZ010000478.1 GCA_015655485.1 Lactobacillales bacterium
AAATCTTTTTGCCCTTGATGGATCTCAGCGACTGAAAAATCTCCTGACTGCAGTTCTTCTTCTGATAAAGCTAAAAGCTCTGTATAAAACCAATGACTTAAATCACGTTTTTCTTCATCTGTTAATTGTTCTCTAATTGAAAAAAGATAATTTTCCGCTTGGTTGTAGCCTTTGTTGACAATCAGTTCAGATAAGATAGCTTTAGCGACCGTATAGGTGCCTATTCCTTGAGAGTCTTCCAATTGAAAAAATTCATTTTGAGATTCCTTTGATAGCAATTTTGCGACGATTTGAGAAATGCCTTTTACTTGTCTTAAAATGAAATCATTTTCTTCATAGGCCATTTTCGTCACTCCCAACTATTTATATTTTAAAAAAATCATGCTTTTTCTAAGTACATGTCCTGAAGTGTCTCAATTTGCAAACGATCCAGCATCAAACATTCCTTCACATAACGTTCAAAGGTCCCAAAGTTCTCTTGAACTGTTTTAAAAGCCGCTACTAGATAAATATCTTCTACAGACATGGCAATATCCAATGCTTGTAAATGCTCTTTATCCATTCCTTTTTGTCGAGCATCCTCAATGATCAGCTGGTTCGCTTGTTGGCGTTGAATATTTGTTTTTAGATAGTCAGCCATGATCGCTTTTTCTGACACATTCAATAATTTTAGAATCAAAGCTGCACCAAAACCAGTCCGATCTTTTCCCGCGAAACAATGAAAAATAGTCGAACCGCTTTGATTTTTTAGCAATAACTCAAAAAATTGTTGATAGCCTTTTTGAGAAGCTGGATCTAACACTAGATTATGATAAATTCTCAGCATATTTTTCCTTGCTCCCTCTACTGTTAAACGATCAGATAAGTCTTTCTTGCTTGATGTCTGTCCATTCAAATTTTTCATAACATCAATTTGATAATATTGAACACCTTCTAAAGGATCGTCAGGTTTTCCAGCGATCTCATTGTCAGAGCGCAAATCAATGATTTGCTGTAATTGATAATTATTTACCAAATTTTCTGTATCTTCTTTACCGATATTGACAATTTCTCCTGAACGAAGTAAACGATAGCTGCGCACCCTCTGTCCTTTATTGTTCTTGATCCCACCCAAATCTCTAAAATTTACTAATTGCTTCATAAATATCTCCTTTTCGGCTGCAATGATTGTTTTAAATTTCCTATCGCTCCTATGAAATTCTCATACGTCTCTATTCTATCATAAGGTTTTAAAAATTCGATCAACAAAGTCTATACTCTTTAAAAAATTAAATGAATTTAACGAAAAATACATAGATTGCGTACTTTTATTTAAAATAAGAAAAACAAGGAGTGCAAAAATGCAAAAAATTATTGTTTTTACAATTGGAACGATCGTCGGTTCTTTTTTAGCACTTGTGGCTGAAAGGGTCCCGGAAAATCGTTCAATCATTTTCCCCGCGTCCTATTGTACTAGCTGCAAAACCAAGTTACATCCCATTGATTTGATCCCGGTTTGGTCTCAACTTTTTCAAAGGAGCAAGTGCCGTTATTGCGGGAAACATTTCTCATATACCATGATTTTTACTGAACTAATTTGTGGTTTTACTTTTTGTCTATATTTTCCTTTTTATCTAGAACCCCAAGTCACTATAAACTTTATTTTAACGCTGACAGCCATCACACTTTCCTTGACAGACTATTATTATTATTTAGTTGAGCCGCGTATTCTATATGCGTCTGGCCTGCTGATGATTACTCTCACACTGATTTTCCGAACCATTCACTATCCCTATTTTTTGACTGCGATCGTTATGTGGGCTGCTCTAAGATTTCTGGATCATCTTTTACCAAATAGTTTAGGTCTGGGAGATCGAAAACTATTGATTATCTGGAGCTGCTTTCTCAGTTTCTATCAGATACTTTGGATTGTTTTCATTGGCAGCATAGCGGGTACTTTTTTTTTCATTCTGCAACATAGATTTTCATCTGCTAATACAAAGGATTTACTACCTTTTGTGCCATTTTTATCGATTGGATTATTTATCACGCTGTGGTTCCCATTGTATTTTTAAAGAACTCATACTGAACCCAATTTGTTTCCAGATAAAAAAAAGTCTTTAGGACCAAGTATCCAGGTCCCAAAGGCTTTTTTATTTTCACTATTTATTTACTCTTCAAAGCATCTTCTGCAGCCATTTTTGCTTCAATATCACTTATACTATAGACATTTTCACTAGCTACACCGACTTCTTTCGGTTCCATATTACGATAACGAGACATGCCCGTACCTGCTGGAATAATCTTTCCGATGATAACATTTTCTTTCAAACCGAGCAGTGGATCTTTTTTCCCACGAATCGCCGCATCAGTTAAAACACGAGTTGTTTCTTGGAAAGAAGCTGCCGATAAGAAACTGTTTGTTTCAAGAGAAGCCTTTGTTATTCCCAATAAGACAGGACGACCTGTAGCTGGTGTGCCGCCTGAAACCAAGGTGTCATAGTTGCGATCTTTAAACTCGGAAATATCCATCAAAGTCCCTGGCAATATGTCAGAGTCACCCAGGTCCATTACACGGACTTTACGCAACATCTGGCGAACCATGACTTCAATATGTTTATCTCCAATTTCTACCCCTTGCATCCGATATACTTTTTGAACTTCACGCAGCAAATAATTTTCTACAGAAATAACATCGCGAACTTGTAACAAATTTTTAGGATCGATCGAGCCTTCTGTAAGAGGTGCCCCCCGGTGGATAGTATCTCCTTCGGCTACTTTCAATCTTGCTGTATAGGGTACAGTGTAAGTTCGTGTATCTGTTTTACCTTTGATCGTGATCTCTTTTAGACGGGTACCGGGATCTTCATCAATAGAAGCCACTTCTCCAGTCACCTCCGTGATGACCGCTTGGCCTTTTGGATTACGAGCTTCAAAAATTTCTTGTACACGAGGCAACCCTTGAGTAATATCATCTCCGGCAACTCCGCCGGTATGGAATGTTCTCATAGTCAACTGAGTTCCTGGTTCACCAATCGATTGGGCAGCGATCGTACCTACAGCTTCACCCACTTCAACATCAGAACCAGTCGCCAAATTACGACCATAACAATGTTTGCATACTCCATGTTTTGTATTACAAGTAAATACCGAGCGAATAGTCACTGTTTCCACGCCCGCATCAACGATTTCTTTAGCAATGTCTTCCGAAATCATTTCATCGGTGTCAATTATAAGAGCTCCAGTTTCCGGATGAAAAACTTTTTTCTTAGTGTAGCGACCGAGCAGACGTTCTTCAAGAGTCTCAATTATTTCATTGCCTTCTCTAATAGCAGAAATCTCCAGACCACGATCAGTGCCACAATCATCTTCACGGATGATAACATCTTGCGCTACATCTACCAAACGACGGGTAAGATAACCAGAGTCAGCAGTTTTTAAGGCCGTATCTGTCATTCCCTTACGTGCCCCATGAGTCGAAATAAACATCTCTAAAACACTTAATCCCTCACGGAAATTAGAAATGATCGGCAGTTCCATGATCCGACCATTTGGAGCTGCCATAAGTCCACGCATTCCGGCTAATTGAGTAAAGTTAGAAATATTACCACGGGCTCCAGAATCGCTCATCATGAAAATAGGATTTTTTGCATCCAGACTTTCCATCAGTTTCAACTGAATTTGATCT
>JAATEZ010000261.1 GCA_015655485.1 Lactobacillales bacterium
AAGGGCTATGGATTCCAAATTAGTAAATACGAACCGAACTGTTCTGCCTTTAAAACCACTAACTGATGAGGAAATTTACACTTTATTAGAGCATCTGACAATTATTTACAATGCGCAATACAAAACGGAAACTGTTTTATCTGAGGAACAGATTTCTTTATACATGGAAGAACAGCTTAATCGTCCCGGTGCAGCCGAATTTCTAACACCTCGTGCTGTAATCAAGGATTTTTTGGAAATTTTAGATTTAATTAGACAAAATTTTGACGAGGATGTCACTGATATTATTCTAAGTGAATTTGGAAAAAATTCTTTGTCTGTAGAAAAAGATGCTGATAATACTGATGATGATGTCGAGGTTTTGTGATGAGTAGTTTCGATTTGCTAAGAAGAGAGATTCAGGAATATATTTTTGACAAAAGATGGCCGACGCTCACGAAAATACAAGAAGCTTCAATAAAACATATTTCAGAGACTGAAAATAATTTTATTTTGTCAGCACCAACAGCGTCGGGGAAAACAGAAGCAGCATTTTTGCCCGCTATAAATTCGATTGGAAATTGGAATGACGGATTAAAGGTAGTCTATATTTCTCCTTTGAAAGCACTGATCAATGATCAGTTTAATCGCATCAGTGAGTTATGTGATTATCTGGATATCAACGTTACCAGTTGGCACGGGGAAGCTTCTCAGGCAAAAAAGAAAAAACTTTTACTTGACCCTACCGGAATCCTTTTAATTACGCCGGAGTCGATCGAGGCAATGCTTGCACTTCGTTCAGGTGAAGCGAAGAATCTATTTGCCGGTGTAGAATGGATTTTAATAGATGAAATTCATGGGTTTTTAAACAATAATCGTGGGATTCAATTAAGTTCTTTAACAGAACGACTGCAACGATATATGAATAAAACACCGAGATATATAGGTATGTCAGCGACTCTACACGATGAAGACAGCCAAATTGCAAAGAGATTTTTCAAAAATGGCAGAGACACCGATGTGCTAGTTGATAGGACTAGAAATAACTTGCTTGTTACGGAAGACTATTTCCCAGTAAATATAAAAAAACATTCCATTAAGGCAGTTGAAAAAATTTATAGCTATTCTCAAAAAGAGTCCATGCTGGTTTTTCCAAACTCAAGAGAAGATGTTGAGTATCTCTCGGTAAATCTTTCCAAAATGGGGGAAAAGCATAACTCAGATACGCGATATTTTGCTCATCACTCTTCATTAATCAAGGAGCTTAGGCTTTCGGCGGAAAATTTTGCTAAAGATAATAATCATGCGCTTTTTACTATTTGTTGTACGTCTACATTAGAATTGGGGATAGACATAGGCTCAGTGGACAGCATCGTGCAATATAATGCACCCTATTCAGTTTCTAGTTTAGGTCAAAGATTAGGAAGAAGTGGCAGAAGAACGAAAGAAAGCATCCTGCACTTTATAGCAACTGATCCTTGGGAGCTGCTACAAGGGTTGGCAGCAATCGCTCTTTATGAGGAAGGCCACATAGATAGACTGGATTTTATTAAAAAGCCATATGACGTATTTGCTCACCAAATACTATCTATTTTGCTAGAAAGATCGGGTCTTCCTATTTCTGAGTTTAAACAGTTGCATAAAGAGTTTTTGAATTGGAGTACCATAACAGATGATGAATATAGAATTTTAGTACAGCATTTGATTCATGAGAGGTATGTAGAAGTATTAGAAAAAGAGGTAATTACAAGTCTTGCTACAGAGCCATTGCTGAAAGGACCAGAATTTTTTGCACAATTTGTTTCTGAAGATAATTTTGCAGTTTACGATGATTCTAAGAAAATTGGAGGTATTCCGCTATTCCCTGGCCTAGCTGTGGGAGTTAATTTTTTTTTGGGAGCAAAGGTGTGGAAAATTAGAGAGATAGATAGATTGGGGAAGAAAATTTATGTTAAAAAAGCAATTGATGGAAATCCGCCTCTTTTTTCTTCAGAAAACGGTAATGTAAGTCGTATCATCCGGAAAAAGATGAAAAAAATTTTATCCGATCAACGAGAGTTAAAGAATTATAGTCTGAATATGCAAACTGTTTTGAATGAAATTAACAGTGACTGCATCGATCCTGAAAATACTTATTTTGTAACAACTGCCGATGGAATTGGACTGCGAACGTTTGAAGGAACTAGGGTAAATAAAACATTGCAACTATTTTTTGACATCACTAATACTGCTCCAGTATTTCACTTGGATGATAAAAAAACTTTAATTTATAGCCCAGAAACTTCTGTGGACATTAAGGAAATAATTAAGTTGTCTGAAAAAATAAATTGGGATGCTGAAAAAGTTTACGTTTATTTAGAAAAAAATCCAGAATTGATAAATGGGTACATAGGTTCAATGAAATATAAAGAATTACTGCCTTTGGAATTGCAAATAAAATATGTTATTGAAAATATACTTGATATAGAGAGTGCTTCAGAATTTTTGAACAGCTTAAACCACACTATTAAGGGTTAAATTAAAGGGGATTACTTTCTTGAGGATAGAATACTGTAACTTCATATTTATCTGTAAAAGATGGAATCTGTTATTATGAAAAGCAATAATAGTTTTTTTAAAAGAACAAAAACAAATTTGAACTCTTAAGTAAAAAATAACATATATTAATCCTGAACGATTGGGAAATTGCTTATCAATTGGAAATAGAGATTGAGATATTTTGGTAAAAAAAATTGCAACACAAATATCAAGATTGTGAAGATCAATCAGCTTAAATGCCAATTGGTCTTTTTTGCTCAGTATGGATAAAACGGATAGATTAGTTCAAATTCATAACTAAGCAAATCTGCTAGGTGCAACACATAATTGAAAGTGAAATATGAAAGATTGGCTGTGACTGTGAAAATTTTAATTTTTTTGGGATTAAAAATGTAATTTTCTAAAATTGCATATTATTTGTGTTGCCTTTTGCTTTTTATATGGTATACTTTTTTTAAGAATAAAAAAGTAATTTTAGAAAGGCACAAAACATGGAGAAGTTAAGTGAGAGAGTGGAATTTGTTAGTGGTTCCCCGCAATTCAGAATTACTGAAGACGGGGACGAGCAGTCGCCGCTATATATCTTTTACAGTCAGACGGATTTAGCCGCTGATTTAACTGGGGTTCTTTCCTCAAATACAGAGAATAAAAGGATTCGCACGCAGGATGAGGTGAATACGCTCCGCCGGGGGGATGTGGTTTTCAGTCTGATCTCCGGGAGTGCGGCGATTGCCGGGAAAGAACACGATGGGTATCTGTATACGCAAAATTATATTAAACTGCTGCCGGATGAAAGTCTGGATGCGAAGTTTTTAGTTTATCTGCTTAATGAAAATCGGAGCTTCAGAAGACAGCTGCAACAAAGCCTGCAGGGATCATCGGTTATGAAATATACACTTAAACAGATAAATGAGCTGAAAATACCATTACTGCCATCATTAGACAAACAAACAATAATTGGCAGTATTTATTTGAAACAACAGCGGTTGCAGGCGTTAAAAAAACGGGCGGCTGATCTGGAAACAGTGATTTTGTTAAAGAGACTGGAGGAGGGGGTGGAAAAGTGAAAGAGACTCAATTTGAAAAGGAACTGATCCAGTATATGACCAGCGGGATGAGCATCCGGCCGGAAGTAATGGAAGGCAATAATAGCCCAGTGGTGGCGGATAGTTCCGCGCAATATATTGTAAAAACGAAGTTATGGAAGTATGAGCCGGAGATCAAAACGACTGGGGCGCTTTGGGATAATTTTAAAAAGATTTTAGAGCAGCATAATCATCGTACGCTGGAACATCCGCTGAGTTCTGTAGAGTTTAACCAGGTGAAGAAGATTATCTCTGATCTGCGCACACCTTATGAAGCCGGGCAGTTTTTATACGGACTGAATGGCGTTTCTCAGATTGAGATTGATCTGGATGATGGGCGGCATGTGTTTCTGACGGTTTTTGATCAGAAACAGATTGGTGCCGGAGATACTGTCTATCAGGTAGTCAATCAGATCACACGCCCGGCGGTGATTACCGGCAAACAGGAACGCCGTTTTGATACGACCTTGCTGATTAATGGGTTGCCGGTCATCCAGATTGAAGAAAAAACCGATACACGTGATGTGGATGAAGCGCTGAATCAGATGCATCAATATATGGATGAGAACCAGTACCGGGATATTTTTTCGACTTTACAGATCTTAATCGGGATGACGCCGAATAATGTCAAGTATATGGCCAATACCACTGCAGAAAAATTCAACAAGGATTTTGCCTTTAACTGGCAGCGCAGGCAAGATAACAGTATTGTGCGCAACTGGAAAGAGTTTGCCGATTCCATGCTCAGTATTCCGATGGCCCACCAGATGGCGACGAATTTTATGATTCTGGATGGAACGAAAAATAAGCAGATGCTTAAAGTAATGCGACCGTATCAGGTTTACGCAACGCAGCGTGTCATTACAGGAATTAAACAGGCGGATTTTGAATTCGGGACACAAAAAATCGGCTATGTCTGGCATACGACTGGATCCGGAAAAACGATTACGAGTTTTAAAACGGCTTGGCTGGCCAGTCGGTTGCCAAAAGTGGATAAAGTCGTTTTTGTCGTCGACCGGATCGCGCTGACTAAACAGACGAGTGAAAGCTACCGTGCCTATGATCCGGATGGGGATGTCAACGATGCCACAAAAGCAGGAAGTGTCCGGGGAACGGATAATACGACAGACTTGAGCCGCAAGCTGAAAAGCAAGGATAACAGCATCATTGTCACGTCGGTTCAAAAACTGGGAACATTAGTGAAGAGGAAAAGCTTTAAATCACCGGATAAAAATATTGTTTTTATTGTCGATGAAGCTCACCGCAGTACCGCG
>JAATEZ010000078.1 GCA_015655485.1 Lactobacillales bacterium
ACATAATCATTGGCTTCGCCGATCAAAGTCAATTCCATTCCTTGAGTGATAAAAGCGCCAAAACTTTGTCCGGCCGTTCCTTTATAGCGATACTTGATCTGCCCTTGCGGCAACTGATAATTGCCAAAACGTTCCGCGATCCAGCCGCCCATTCTGCCGCCGACCGTCCGATCGACGTTTGCGATTGATTTTTCGATTGTGACCGGTTGTTCACCAAGTAAAGCATTTCTAGCAAATTCATCCAGTTCTTTCCATTGACGTTTTTCGCGGAATGGATCGACCGCCTTGCGTTCAATACCGATCGTTGTGCCCAGCATTCGTGAGAAATCTAATGATTTTGCCTTGCCTTTAGCCACAAAACGCGGTTGCAAGTTTTCCGTGTGCCCGATCATTTCATCGATCGTGCGGTAACCCATCTCCGCCATGATCTCTCTTAGGTCTTCCGCTAAAAACATCATAGCGTTAACGACATGTTCAGGTTTTCCAGCAAAGAATTTACGTAAAGCCGGGTTTTGAGTGGCCACACCGACCGGGCAGGTATTCAAATTGCAGACTCTCATCATGACGCAGCCGATTGCCACTAGTGTCAGTGAAGCAAAACTGTATTCCTCAGCTCCCAGCATCGCCGCAATGGCGATATCTCGACCCGTCATCAGTTTCCCATCTGTTTCAAGCGTCATTCTTTGACGCAGATTATTCATTGAAAGGGTTTGATGCGCTTCTGCCAAGCCCATCTCCCAGGGAAGACCGGCATCACGAACAGAGTTTCTCGGTGAAGCTCCGGTTCCGCCGTCATAGCCTGAAATAACCACAACATCCGCTCCAGCTTTGACGACTCCTGTCGCGATGGTTCCGACACCTGAACTTGATACGAGTTTTACGTTGATCTTAGCATAAGGATTGACCGTCTTTAAATCAAAAATCAACTGTGCCAGATCCTCGATCGAATAAATATCATGATGCGGCGGCGGTGAGATCAATCGTACACCCGGGGTAGAGCCGCGAATTTCAGCGACCCAGGGGAAGACTTTGTTCGCTGGCAATTGTCCCCCTTCACCAGGTTTGGCTCCCTGAGCCATTTTGATCTGCAGCTCTTCAGCACTCATCAAGTATTCCGTATTGACCCCAAATCGCCCTGAAGCGACTTGCTTGATTTTACTATTTAAATTGATCCCATTTTTCTTCGGTTTGAAGCGGTCGCGATTTTCCCCGCCCTCGCCGCTGTTGCTCTTCGCTCCAATCGAATTCATCGCCTGAGCGATACATTCATGAGCTTCTTCACTGAGCGAACCATAGCTCATCGCTCCAGTCTTAAAACGTTTCACGATTTCTTTAGCTGGTTCGACTTCAGACAGCTTGACTGCTTCTCTTTTGCTTAAGATTTCCCACATTGATCTTAAGGTCGTAGGATTTTCCAACATATCTTGGTTCATTTCTTTTGCATAGGCTTTATAAAGCTGATAGTCGCCTTTGCGTACGGCTTGCTGAAAATTATAAATAGTCTTAGGATTAAATAAATGATGTTCTCCATCTGCCTTGTATTGGAAACTGCCTCCGGAAGGCAGAAAATCTTTTTCATACTCGCCATAACAAATTTCATATCGAGCGAAGTATTCTGCTTCGATTTGACGTAAATCTAATCCGCCGATCCGGCTGGGTGTCCCAGTAAAATATTCAGCAACGACTGCTTCTGATAAGCCGACTGCTTCAAACAGCTGGGCGCCATGATAACCGGCAATCGTGGAGATCCCCATTCTGGACATGACTTTGACGATCCCTTTTTCAGCGGCTTTGCGATAATTTTCCAGATTTTCTTCGAGATGGAAATCTCTTAATGTTTCATAAACGCCATAAGGATGAATAGCACTCGCACCATAACCGATCAATGTTGCAAAATGGTGGACTTCGCAAACCTCGGCACTGTCAACTACAATAGAGGCTAAATCACGTTTGCCTTTGCCAATCAAATAATTATGCAGTCCTGAAACAGCCAGCAGCACTGGAATAACTAATTTGTCTTTGGCCAATCCGCGATCAGACAAGATCAGGATCGTTGCTCCTGCATCGATCATCTCTTCCGCTGATTTAAATAAAGTATCCAAGGCTCTTTGCAGCCGATTAGGCAGCTCCGGTTTTACCGAATAAAGTAAGGAAACTGTTTGGCTATTTTGATGAGCAGTAGTCAAACTTTGGATCTTCATAAAATCGTCCGTTGATAAAACAGGGCTTTCTATCTTGAGTTTGGTACAATTTTCCTCAAAGTCATAGTTGAAATCACCATCACGGCCTAAAAACATTTCCGTTCCAATGACCAGTTTTTCACGGATAGCATCAATTGGCGGGTTGGTCACTTGGGCAAATTGCTGTTTAAAATAAGTGAACAAAGACTGCGGTTTATTGCTCAATACAGCTAACGGAGCATCATACCCCATTGAAATAACAGGTTCTTCTCCTTTTTCAGCCATCGGTAAAATCAGAGTCCGAATGATCTCATCAGTATAGCCATGCATCTTCCAAGTCTTGCGTAATTCATTTTCATCCATGGATCGATAAGTTTCGTTCGACACTACCTTATCCAAAGTAACCAGATTTTCATCCAACCATTTCCGATAAGGATATTGCTTGGCATAATGCTCTTTGATCTCTGCATTTCTTAAAAACTTGCCTTGCTTTGTATCTACTAGAATCATACTTCCGGGACCTAATACGCCTTTTTCAATCACGGTTGCCGGATCCAGATCGACCACTCCCGCTTCTGAAGCGACGACTAGTAAATGATCATTCGTTAATGAATAGCGTGAAGGACGCAGACCGTTACGATCTAAAGCGGCCCCTACCTGAATTCCATCTGTGAAACACAAAGCAGCCGGTCCATCCCACGGTGCCATGAAATTAGCGGTATACTCATAAAAAGCGGCCACTTCTTCTGGTAATTTTGCTTCTTTAGACCAAGCTTCCGGGACCATCATCATCAATGCATGCGGAATGTCCCGGCCATTGCGATAAAGATACTCCATGCAATTCTCCAATTTGGCGGAGTCAGAATTTTCTGAATTATATACTTCCACGTGATGACTATGCATCCAATTTTCTGCGCCGCGCAACGTATTGATCTCGCCATTGTGGGCCAAGAAACGAAAAGGCTGCGCTCTATCCCAGCTTGGAAAAGTATTGGTTGAAAAACGCGAATGGATCAAAGCTATCGAAGTCTCCATAGTTTTATCCTGCAGATCCGGATAAAATAAACGAAGCTGATAAGCATGAAGCATCCCTTTATAGCAGATGGTTTGAGAAGAAAGACTAACAATCGACATTTCTTTGGCTGAAAATGTTTTTTCTAAACGGCGGCGCAAACGAAACAAACTATCTTCAAATTCACGGCCAATTTTTGTTTCGATCGGTTTTTCTAAAAATATCTGACAAAAACCCGGCATGACTTTTTGAGCGGTCGGACCACAGTTTTCAAAAGCAAAAGGAACTTCTCTACTCCATAGGATACGATACCCTGCTTTTTTGATTTCTTGAGAGATCTCAGTCAGCATTTGTTCTTTGGGTTCCTCAGCCTGCGGTAAAAAAAACATCCCCACGGCATAAGCCCCCGAATCAGGCAGCTGAACTTTTGCGGCTATCGCTTTCTTTCTAAAAAACGTATCAGGAAGGGCCATCAGGATCCCTGCACCATCACCTGTGTCAGGTTCAGAGCCGGTTCCGCCACGATGATTCATTCTCTCTAAAACAGTTAAGGCTTGATCCACCAGCTTATGAGTTGGAACTCCATCGATTTGAGCAACAAACCCCATTCCACAGGCATCTTTTTCAAATGAGGGATCATACATGGTACTTGTTTTAAAAGGTGTCCGATTGTTCATAGATATCAACTCTTTTCGCGTATTTGTATTTCTCATTTATTTTTAATATTTTACATGTTTCTGGAAGATATAGCAATAAAAAATTGAACATTCTTAGTGAAATTTTTCATGAAAACGGTTCTCAACCATTGTTCTTTAGGTTTATTTTTTCACATATTTTTTTATTTTTTTGCAGTTTTGAATCTATAGAAGTAAGTATCCCTCGTTACAAATAGTAAACATCCACAGGAAAAAATCTGTTTGTTTTAAGTACAAGAGTATTTGAGAAATTCGTTAGATAGAAATTTTAGACAAAATCTGATAAAATAAACGAGTATAACTTTTTTCAAGAAAAAGTTATCGTTTCCTATTCTTCCTGTTCAAAATAAAGCTAAACAAATTTAAAACTATGTTTCAAATACATTCTTAAGAATTTAAGAAAGCGGGTATAAAGAAATGACACCAAATAGAGAAGACTATTTAAAACTGATTTTTGAATTAGGCGGAAATGAAAATATCATTAATAATAAACAAATCGTCACCGGTTTAAATGTTTCTGCCGCTTCTGTTAGTGAGATGATCACTAAACTGCTTAAAGAAGGTTTTGTCACCCACTCCCCTTACCAGGGGGTCCAACTGACTGAACTTGGTTTAGAGAATGCCAGCAGTCTAGTGCGCAAACATCGTCTTTGGGAAGTTTTTTTAGTGACCCATTTAGGCTATTCTTGGAATGAAGTTCATGAGGAAGCCGAAGTGTTAGAGCATGTTACTTCTGAAGAATTGACAAATCGCCTAGATCATTTCTTGGACCATCCTAAAGTCTGTCCTCACGGCGGTATCATTCCTGCCAGCAATCAGCCGATCCATGAACGATCCTTCAAAGTTTTAGCTGAATATTCCACTGGAACAAGAGTTCAAATCAAACGTGTTCTGGATGAAAAAGAGCTGCTTGATTATTTAGCATCAGTTGATTTAACGATTGATGAGATTTTTACTATTAAAGAAATCGGGATATATGAAGGCCCCATTACCCTGACTAATGGCAAAAAAACTATTCAAGTCAACTTCAAAGCGGCACACAATATTTTTGTCGAAGCACTTGATCCGGATCTAAAAAAATAATTTGTGATACAATATGTGAAAGCTAAGAAAGCTGAATGACGTCTTAGTCCAATAAAATAAACCATTCATTGCTTTTCTGGAAATTGGTTTGACTGCACAAGTTCAACTTTCTTACAGCCAAAAGAATAAATAATAAATAAGGAACATACTTGAAAGTAGGGAGATCTATGACACAAGAAGCAATTGCTTTATTTACGATTTTTGGTGCTACCGGGGACTTATCCAAGCGGAAACTCTACCCTTCTTTATTCCGGCTGTTTCATCAGGGAGCCCTAAATAAACACTTTGCAGTGATTGGAACTGCACGAAGAGAATGGACACACGACTATTATCGCAAGATCGTCCTTGAAAATGTTCAGCCGCTTATTACCAATGAAAAAGAGGCGGAAGATTTTGCCAGTCATTTTTACTATCAGGCTCACAATGTCAATGATACCGATCATTATGATGCGTTAAAAGTCTTATCAGAAGAATTGGACCAGCGTTATGGACTGCAGGGAAACCGATTATTTTACTTAGCCATGGCGCCAAACTTCTTCGGTGTCATCACTAGACATTTAAAATCTCAGCGTATAATTAACACAAACGGATTTAATCGTCTGATCATCGAAAAACCTTTTGGTGAAGACTTTCAATCGGCCAATCAGCTGAATGATGAAATCAGAGCAGTCTTTAACGAGGATCAAATTTTCCGTATCGACCATTATCTCGGAAAAGAAATGATTCAAAATATCTCGGCTATTCGTTTTGGCAACGGAATCTTTGAATCTCAGTGGAATAATAATTATATCGATAATATCCAAGTTACCTTCAGTGAGGCCTTGGGAGTGGAAGATCGCGGCGGCTACTACGATCACAGCGGCGCGTTGAAAGATATGGTGCAAAATCATATTCTTCAAGTAGTTTCTTTACTGGCTATGGAACCTCCTACCGTTTTTTCTGAAGAAACTATCCGAACCGAAAAAGTCAAAGCTCTTAAATCCATCCGAGTTTATACAGAAGAAGAAGCAAAAAATAACTTTATCCGCGGTCAATACGGGGCCGGGTCTTTAGATGGGCAGAATTTTATCAGTTATCGAGAGGAACCAAATGTTGATCCGCAGTCTGAGACGGAGACTTTTGTTGCCGGAAAATTTTTGATCGATAATTTCCGCTGGTCTGGCGTCCCCTTCTATATTCGAACCGGGAAACATTTGACCGAAAAAGGCACGCGTATCAACATTGTCTTTAAACCAGTGCCAGTAAATATTTTTCGTGAAATAGAGAACGATCCCAGCCTTGCCAAAGACATCCCGGCAAATGTTTTGACTATTTATATCCAACCTACTGAGGGTTTCTCGCTGACTCTAAATGGAAAAAGAATCGGCAGCGGTTTTGAGCTTGAACCGGTCCGTTTAAACTACCGGCACTCGGCTGAAACTTTGGGAAACAGCCCGGAAGCTTATGAAAAACTGATTTTAGATTGCTTGAACGGCGATGGAACCAACTTTACACATTGGGATGAGGTAGCACAGTCTTGGCGGATCGTTGATGTCATCCGGCATGCCTGGGATCAGGAAAAACCGGACTTTCCTAATTATGCCAGCGGAACAATGGGGCCTGTGTGTGCCTTTGATTTATTAGAAAAAGATGGGAATAATTGGATCTGGCGGCCAGACGAATGGTATCGGCAACATAATAAATTATCCTGATATTTTTGATCCGTTCCCATCGATCTTCAATCGAAAAATACTCATTGCACAGGGTTCTATTATTTATCTAATCCATAAACATCCTTAGCGGACAAAAACTTTTTCAGGTTTTTATCCGCTCTTTTTTCATTCCATTTCTATAGCGGTAAGTATAAATATTTGTACTTACTGATAGTAAGAATTATAATGACTATGTTAAAGAAATACTTATTAGGAGGATTTATATGACAAAAAGAATTGGTATCAATGGATTTGGCAGAATAGGCCGTCTTGTTTTCAGAAGAATTTTGGAAGTATCCGATGACCTTGAAGTCGTGGCGATCAATGATTTGACCAGCCCTAGAGTTTTGGCTCATCTTTTGACTTTTGACTCTTCTTTCCGAAAATTTGACGGAACTGTTGAAGCAACGGAAGATTCGATCATTGTTAATGGAAAAAAAATCAAAGTTTATGCAGAAAAAGATGCCCATGATATTCCTTGGGATAAAGAAAAAATCGATGTCGTAGTAGAAGCTACCGGCTTCTATACTTCTACTGAAAAATCACAGGCCCACATTGATGCTGGTGCAAAAAAAGTTTTGATCTCCGCCCCGGCCGGCAAGATGAAAACTGTCGTATACAGTGTCAATGATGACATTTTAGACAGTACTGATACAATCATTTCCGTTGCTTCCTGTACAACGAATTGTTTAGCTCCTATGGCCAAAGCAGTGAACGATGCTTTCGGCATAAAAATCGGGACCATGACTACTATTCATGCCTATACGGGCACTCAAGCTCTAGTGGATGGACCAAAAGGCGATAATTTGCGTGCCGCTCGAGCAGCAGCTATCAATATTATCCCGCACACGACCGGCGCCGCGAAAGCCATTGGATTAGTTATTCCGGAACTGCAAGGAAAATTGCAAGGCCATGCCCAACGTGTACCAGTTATTACCGGATCTGTAACGGAACTTGTCAGCATCGTAAACAAGAAAGTGACCGTAGCAGAAATCAACGCTGCTATGGAACAAGCTGCAAAAGACAATGAAGCCTTTGGCTATACCGACCTTGAGATCGTCTCTACCGATGTCATCGGCACTAACTATGGTTCCTTATTTGACGGCACACAAACGGAAGTAACCAGTTTTGGTGACGATCAACTTGTCAAAACCGTTGCTTGGTATGACAACGAATATGGCTTCACCTGCCAACTCGTCCGCTCACTAGAAAAATACGCAAATCTATAAGAAAAGCTGAACGAACTTGTTCAGCTCTCGAGCAATAAAACCAAAATTTCGATAAATTGCTTTTCAAATTTCTCGAAATTTTTGCTTATTGTTGAAGAGAGCTAGTTCGTGAAGCCAGACTATAAGAAAAGCTTGGCAAGTTCGCTCCAGTCTTGAGTAAAATAGGAAATATCCGCAAAGATGCTCTCTGTCTTTACGGA
>JAATEZ010000275.1 GCA_015655485.1 Lactobacillales bacterium
GCGGAGAGGCGGATCAAGTTATTACCTATGGGAAAGCAACAGATACGGTTCTAGTTGGTGACTGGGATGGCGATGGAGTGGATACGTTGGCTGTTAAAAGAGGCAACCTTTATTATATAAAAAATGAAATTAACGGAGGAGAAGCAGATAAGGTTTTGATATATGGGAAAGCATCAGATTCAGTTTTTGCCGGTGACTGGGATGGCGATGGCGTAGACACTTTGGCTGTACGCCGGAATAATTGCTATTATTTTAAAAATACAATCTCCGGCGGGACAGCGGATCAAGTTGTTGTATATGGAAAAGCGACAGATACAGTTCTAGTTGGTGATTGGGATGGTGATGCTGTCGATACGCTTGCCGTGCGACGCGGAAATCTTTACTATTTTAAAAATACAATCTCCGGCGGGACAGCGGATCAAGTTGTTGTATATGGAAAAGCGACAGATACAGTTTTAGCTGGTAAATGGAAAAGTGAGCAATAAATAATATTGTTTGAAGAAAATACTCAGCAGAGAAATGATAAAAAAATAAGACTGTTCCTTCAGCTTATTACAATCATTCAAAAGTCGGACATCGATTGCTTTTGTCGGTGTCCTGTTTTATATTACTAACAATTTTTTATTGGTCAATAACAAAACGTAAACTCAGATTTACTAATGAGAGTGTTTAAAAAGAACAATTTTGTGTTGCTAATTGAGAGTTCATCGAGTCATTAACGCTCATTAAATTTCAAATCGTTGATATTTTGTCAACTGTACTAGTACTGTATCCATCTAGAAAATAAAGTAGTGAATATGGTATAATCTTTTAAAAAAGGATTGTGAATGATGGTACGTTATAAAGTAACATTGATGGATGAAGAACGTGACGAATTGAAAAAGCTCATTCAGAAAGGTGGAAAAGGGTATCGAATTCGCCATGCTCAAATCCTGCTGAAGTTAGATCAGCAGCCAACCAATGACTGGAAATATAAAGATATCCAAAAAGCTTATGGCGCTTCTTCCGCTACCATTGCTGCTATTGCGAAACGTTTTGTGACAGAAGGATTAGAAGCTGCACTTGGTCGAAAAGTTCAAACCAACCGTCGGCGGAAAGTCACTGGAGAAGTGGAAGCTCATCTTTGTACAATTGCCTGTTCTGAACCGCCAAAAGGCCGTTCACGATGGACGATGCAAGCCATCGCCGATGAACTTATTCGCTTGGAGATCGTGGAGTACATTACAGATTCTACTGTTTGCGAAGTGATGAAAAAAACGAGATCAAGCCGTGGCTTGTAAAAGAATGGTGCATTCCCAAAGCAAGTGCAGATTTCGTAGCCAAAATGGAGGATATACTGGATGTTTATCAACGACCTTATGATCCACTTTTGCCGGTAGTATGCATTGATGAGACTAGTAGACAGCTAATGAAAGAAACGCGTATGCCTGGACTACCCGGGCATCCAGAAAAATTAGATTATGAATATGAACGGAATGGAACAGCCAATATCTTCATGATTTTTGAACCATTAGCTGGAAAAAGAGAAACGATCGTGACAGAAAGACGAACAGCAAAAGATTTTGCACAAGTCCTCCAAAGAGTTTCTGACGCGTTCTATGCTCATGCAGAGAAGATTGTACTGGTGACAGATAATTTGAATACGCACACTACTGCTTCACTCTATCAATTATTTCCACCTGAGGAAGCGCGACGATTGGCCAAACGTTTTGAGTGGCATTATACTCCAAAACATGCGAGTTGGTTAGATATGGCTGAAATTGAGATCGGTATTCTTGGACGTCAGGCGCTTGCCAAACCCTTGGCTGATATGAATCGTTTTAAGGAGCAAGTCCGCGTTTGGACCATCAAGCGAAATACCGAAGGTATCCGTACGAACTGGCAATTCACAACACCAGACGCTAGAATCAAATTAAAAAAGTTATATCCTATTCTTTAAAAACTAGATGGATACAGTACTAGGCTTAGACTAATGAAATTAAAGTAAAAGACTCTCGTGTTTAGAGTTTGACGGATCAAAAATCAGAAGAGGTGTAGGTTTTTTGAAAAATAATCAATTCGCGCAGATCAAGATCAGTGTCTTTCAACAACAAAAGGAACTGGAAAAAATTGGGATGATCACTAATGATTTCTTTGAACAAGATTTTTGGGTTAATTTACGTACGTTCTACGAGCATTGTTTTCCTGAGAGTTACAGCAAAACGACTAAAAATCAGAAAATAGCTGATATTTTAGTGACAGATCTACAAGACTTATCTATAGTTTTGCAAGAACAGCGAGTATTTACCGGCGAGATGTTTTATAATGCAGCCCTACAATTATTAAGGTTTGAAGTAGACTCAGAGTTCTCTTTAACAAAGCCGTTTTATTTTATGGACCAAGAACAATTAAGCTATCTTGCGATCAAGGAATTTAACAATGAGGCTTTGCTTGAGGCTATTTATTTATTATTGACGACACATACAAAGCGCGGTCAGACCTATCTTGATGATTTGGCTGCAAGAGGATTTTTTAAAGATTACTTTGTGAACAAAAAACCACACTTAGTTTTTTTTAATGGAAAAGCTCAACCAGTATTTGACAGTACAAAAATTATTCGTGAGGTGGTTTATGTGGAATCGCCATTGGACACGGATCAAGATGGTCAGAGGGATTTGCTGGAGGCTACTATTTTTCGACCGGCAGAAACAAATCAAGGTTTGCGGATGGCTGCTTTATACACTGCGAATCCATACTATAAGGGGATCCAAGATATCAGGCTAGATTTACACGAGGTCGAAGTAGATCTGGTCATTAAATCTTCATCAAGCCAGACGGCGGAAAACTTAGGTTTTAATGGGGACAATTCTGAAGAAAGAAAAAACTTGCCGAAAGAAAGGATCCCGGCGGCTCAAACCGAGAAGGCAGAGTCTATGGGAACTGAATCTGGCAGTTATTCCCTCAATGATTATTTATTGGTGCGGGGATTCGCCAATATATATGCAGGTGGCATAGGGACACGGCACTCAGACGGGATCCGGACTTGCGGCTCGAAAGAAGAAACGATTTCAACTGTAGCGGTCATTGAATGGCTGACCGGTGTTCGCAAAGCCTATACGAACAAAATAGACAATGTTGAAATCAAAGCCTGGTGGTGTAATGGAAATGTGGCGATGACGGGAAAATCTTATTTAGGGACTTTGGCTACTGCAGCAGCGACGACTGGAGTAGCAGGTTTGAAGACAATCATTTCAGAAGCGGCGATCTCCAGTTGGTATGATTATTACCGAGAAAATGGCTTGGTTGTCGCTCCGGTAGATTGTCAGGGGGAGGATACAGATGTATTAGCAAAATTATGTTTTTCCAGAAAAAAAGATGCGGCTGATTATGCAAAAGCAAAAGATATATTTGCTGAAAAGTTGCAGGAGTTAAAGAAAGAACAGGATAGAGAATCGGGCAATTACAGTGCATTTTGGGAAGAACGCAATTATTTAAAAGACATCCAAAAGATCAAATGCGATATTATAATGGTTCATGGGTTAAATGATTGGAATGTTAAGCCCCGGCACGTTGGTGCACTATGGCAAGCGTTGCGAAAAGTTTCAGTGACAAAAAAGATTTTTTTACATCAAGGAAAGCATGTCTATATCAATAATTTGTATTCAATCGATTTCACCGATATGATGAACTTATGGTTGAGTCACAAACTATACGCTGTAGACAATCAAGCGGATACAGTGATTCCTAATGTTATGATCCAAGATAATGCTGTTTCAGAAGATTGGCATGTTTATTCAGATTGGAATGATCTCAAAACACCTAGACAGAGTTTTTATCTTACTGCGAAATTTTTATCTGAACAAGCTTGCTCATCAACTGAAATTCAGACTTTTCAAGATAAGGGAGTAAGGCTTTTCAGGCAAGCTTCAAAGGATGCCAAGCATTGGGAGCAAGAGTTTTTGCAAGAAAAAAGCCTCTATCAAGACAATCGCTTGATTTTTAAAACCAGAAAATTTGAACAAGAACAAATTATTGATGGTACGATCCAAGTCACTTTAAACATGGCTGTGGATCAGCCTGCCGGGCAACTGAGTATGATGGTAGTAGACTTCGGCCGCGCCAAACGTCTGAAAGAGAATGCTGATGTTCTGGCAGCTAAGGGACAAGAGCTGGGTTATCAATGGAAAAAAGAGGATTTAAAGGAGTTTATTTTAGAAAAGGAAGCCTCATTTTTTAAAGTGATAACCAAAGGACACATGAACTTTCAAAATCGGTTGAGTAACGTACGAAATGAAACGATCAAACCTCATCAATTTTATTCAATGACACTGAGTTTACAGCCTACTTATTACCGTTTGCTATCAGGTCGGAAACTAGGCCTCGTGGTTTATGCAACAGATATGGGGATGACTATTCGGCCGAATATTGAAGCGGAATATCAGATAGATTTGAACGGCAGTCACATAGATGTTCCTTTTCTGTAGGTAAGAACTATCAACGAGGAGCTTTTGCAAAATGATTAGGCGCTTTGCCTGCTCTTGTTATGATGAAAAAAAGAATAATCGCAAAAATAAATTTGTTTTTATAGTCATTTTTTACTTTGCGAAGTGAAACATAATATTTTAGTGTGTTCGCTTGTTAAGAAAATATTATTTTTAGATCAAATCAGTTTTAAAAAAATGATTTACTATCATCTTTTTTGAAATTTGTTATTTATCTTTTTTTTAGTCTGATCAACGTTTAAGAAAGTAGATTATTTGTTTATGAGTGAAACGACGGTCTCAACATTTCTGATAAGGATCGAAAATAGCAAAAAGATTTATTTTTTGCAAAAAAACTGTTATGCTTCTTAAATGAATATAAATCTTGAAAAAGTTCGTTGAGAATGTTGGAGGAAAGAATGAATTCGAAAAAGTGGATCAAAAAAATAATCAGAGTCATGCCTATTATTGGGTTGGTTTTATTATTTTTTTTAGCAATTTATGGCTACCATTTAGGCATTTTTAAATCTGTCAATACCTTACAGCACTATATCCAGAAATTTGGAAACTGCGCCATACTGGTTTTTATTGTATTCCAAACAGTACAAGTGATCGTTCCCATATTGCCGGGGGGAACTTCCTGTTTAGTGGGATTGTTGCTTTTTGGAAATTTTTATGGTTTCCTCTATAACTATATTGGAATTATTTTTGGAGAAATCGTCGGTTTTTTTCTGGCACGTCATTATGGCAATCGCTTTATTCAATTAGTGCTGCCTGAGAAAACCTTTAAAAAATATACGGATCTGCTAAGTCAAAATGATGGCAGTATAAAGAAGTTTCTTATCATTGTTCTGATTATTCCTTTTGCTCCGGATGATGTAGCCTGTCTAATCAGCGGGTTGAGTAATATTAAATTTAACGAGTATATAAAAATCATCTTGCCGCTTAAAATTTGGTCGATCGGTATTTATGGATTTATTTTGCTTAAAATCGCCAACAACTTTATCCATTGATTCATTCTGGCAGTCAATTGTTTGCTGTTATATGTTATATAATAAAGATAAAATTAAAAAAAGATTTAAAACTGTCGGGTATCTAAAACAAGCTAAGAGACGAAACATGTACAGGAAGCTGTAAAGTCAGTTATTAATAAGCTAAAAGTCATCGGAAATCATGGCTTCGCTTCAAACAATGTGAAAAACGGAAAAATGGATGCAGATATTTTGTATATCCCAGTTTATAAGAAAGAATTTCCTAGAGGTGAAGGACGCCTGTTCGATCCTGAAAAGGATAATTTCATTACCTTAGCTCAATGTGACGCAGATAAGAACTTTCCGATTACTAATAATTTTATTGATGGTGTATTAAAGAGAAGAATAGATGGACCAATAGAATATAAATGGAATCCAAGCTTCTAAAATTGAAACTACAGCACAAATGAAATCATAGTAGATGTTTATTTTTTCACAGAATAATTTATAATACAAATAGCTAAGCTGCATAGTTAGACTGTTTGAGGAGATATACGATGAAAGAATATAATTTGAAATTAGATAAAATAGGATTGCTTCTATTTTTGGTGCTTATGGTTCCTACGTTCTTTTGGGCTGCTATACCGGCTAAAGTTGACATTCTCCGCGTTGAATCTAAAACACCACAACTTGATATACTTGCCTCGGTGTTTCAAGTTGCTCTGGTAATCATCCTGTGTTCTTTTAGACGCAAGGAGATTGAAACGAACAAACTTACTAAAACTATGAATTACTCTACGGTAATCTGCTGTACTGTTTACTATATTGGTTGGATATTTTATTATATGAGCTTTACCAATTTTATTGTTATTATGGTTCTAACCTTGTTCCCAAGCTTTGCTTTTCTATCATACCAAATAGCAAAACAAAATTGGCTCGCAATACTACCTACAATTCTATTCACCATATTACATTTCATTCATGGAATAGTGAATTTTATGTAATTTATGAGTAGCTAAAAACTAAAACAACTGGTTCATAAAAATATGAACCAGCATAGTTAAAAATCTTAATTATATTATTTTATAGACAAATAAAGAGGGGGATATATATCCCCCTCAAGTTATATATTTATTGTAAAGGCCCATCTTCACTGAGTTTAATTATTATTGATCTATTTTCTCAAAAGTTGTTTTATGGAAGTAAATTCAAAAAATGAAAAAAGCTTGTTCTCATAAGAGTTACAAGCTTTTTTGATCATTAAATTCAATTTTCCGTTTGTTACAATACGATTGTAAAAAAAAATAACTGAAAAGTCTAAAATAATGTATATAAAACTCCAAGAGTAAGGCTATGTGCTAATTACGTGAATGATAGGGATATAATTGAATTAAAAAAGAAGGATGATTGAATTATGAATAGAGAAATATTCTACTCGCGGCAATCCAATTTGCCAAATAAAGATAATAGAAACTTTATTGAATCTTGCCTAAAAAAGGCGATTAAAAATAATCCTGCTGGTAATATATCTATCAATTATTCTTGAGATAAAGACACTCTCAATGAGCTTTGGGGCCCTGATATACCAAATACGATTCTCCATGTATTTTGTCGCTGACGTTTCTATTTGTAGGAAATGAGACTCCTAAGTTACGGCATACGCATGTTTCACTTTTAGCAGAAGCGGGAGAAAATCTATCTCCATGTGACACCCGATCGCAAAGGACGAGTTGTCACGACTTTTAAGGCTCATATGGGGTCAGAAGAGGGACCCAAACATCAAAAAAGGGGTTTAACAAAGCACAAAAGACTGGTACAATAGGATCGTTAGTAATTTATCCGCGGTTCATCAACCATCCCGCGATATCAAAACTAGGAGGAAGAAGAAAATGAAAAAGAGTAAGCAAACCAAGCTGGTTGTTGTAAATGGGATTATCGCTGCTGTTTATATCGCTTTATCGGTATTGGTTTTTCCGGTAGCTTCTGGCGCGATCCAGTTTAGAATTTCTGAATGTTTGAATCACTTGGTAGTATTCAACAAAAGATTAATGTGGGGTGTTTTGGGCGGAGTCTTGATTTTTAATCTCATGATGTCAACCCCGATGGATGTTTTGTTTGGTGGCGGGCAGACGTTTCTTTGTTTAGCGATCATGGTATTGTTAGAAAAATTTATTCCTGATATCAAGATACGATTGGCCTTAAATACAATCCTTTTTACGTTGAGCATGGCTTTGATCGCCTGGATGATTTTGATAACGGCACCTGAACCAGTAGCTTTTTGGCCGACCTATGCAACGACAGCTTTGGGCGAATTTGTTGTAATGGCTGCTTCTGCGCCGTTGATGTATTATATAGATTCAAGGATCCATTTTGCTAAACAAGTATAAAGTGAAAAACGAATAGAGCTGCTGGATGTATCTTCTGGAAAGAGATAAGTTTAGTAGTTCTATTTTGTCTATGAAATTTATCCTCAATTCTGTTTGGAATTTAATTCTTCTAACTCAACGGCTTTGAATTTCTTTTTTTCTAAAAGATGTATGTTCAGGTCTCTTGTGTCGGTAGTAGTCTTTGCTGGGAGTGTGATCAAGGTGCGGCGAATAAAATCATCTTTGCCAATGTCTAAAGTGATACAGCTGGTGATGCTCGAATATTTTGCGATAATCTTGGTAATTGCAGCCAAATCACCTCTAAGCCCTTTAGAAGCGATGGTCAAGAAAACGTCCTTCCTTGACATTCCAGAATCTTCTAAGACTTTTAGTACCTCCGCTAGGGTACAGCTTTCATCGGCAGTAGTCAGCTGTGTTTTTTTGTGCAAACAGATTTCACTAACATAGCCCAACCTCCTAAATGAATTTCATTTACTCATTCGTCCCCATATTAACATAAAATGAAGCCCGGAATCATTAATTTATTTGCAGTGCAATACACTAGAAGAAAGCTGATCTGGATAAAACGAATGCCTCTCTTTTTTTAAAGGATATTAAAATGAAATTTCGTTGACAGTTGCAAAAACCTGAGTTTGACACTTTCAAATGAAAAAAACCGTTCTATTCCTTTAATATCAAGGAATAAGACGGTTTTTATTTTTTTTAAATAGCGTACTTTTTCTATTTTTTTGTCTGTTTAAAAATTTTTTTCATTTTATTTAGAGGAATGATTTGGTAATCTGTTCGAAAGTCAAAGGCTTCATGCAATTTATCTGTTAATGTTGTTCGTGTATACGTTGGTATAAATCCTTCACCCTTGATTTCCAAAAAATTCATATTGCGTAAGGTGTCCAAAATTTCACCATAGGTGAATGTAGAATCCAGCTTTTTTTCAAGTAAGCGATAAAGAGTTAGGGCAATAAAACAAATGGTGAAATGTGCCTGAATTCGTTCGTCTACACTAAGGTTTACTGGACGTGCTTTAAACTCGCTTTTCATGATACGAAAACTTTCTTCGATTTCCCAACGCCCCCGATTGATTTGAATAATTTGCGCAACAGCATCTTCTAAATTTGTGCACACCGCATAAAAGCCGTCATATTGTTTTTCTTTGTGTATTTGTTCTTCGTTGATTCCATATACAGCATGGTTGGCAACTTCTCCTTCATCTGTAACGTTCTTTTGATCAATAAATCGTTTGTAGTCGTTTGGGTTGATTTTTTTTGGCAACGTTCTTCCGCTGGCAATAACGGTTTGTGCCCGTTCAATTTGTCTTTCACGAATCGTTTCTTGGTACTGCTTATATTTCACTGAAAAAGAGACGATCAATCGTTGCTCTAATCCATTTTCATTTATCCAACGTTCTTTGTAATAGATTTTAGAGGCATCGTCCTCAGCAAGAATAGCGGCCAGTGTATATGCTTTTTTTGACTCATTCGGTAGAAACCAGCCGGTTTCACTCAAGGCCCAGTTCCTTAAAAATTTTTTCAATTTTTTAAGAGATTGTGTGGTCAAAAAAGCACGGTTTGGTTTATCATTAAATTTTCGATTGGCAAGAGAAGAAAGTCCCGCGTCCGTGCAAACAACAAACTGTGCCAAATCAAAATCTTTCATAATTTTTTTCTCTAACGGTTGTAAAGTTGTTTGTTCATTTGTATTTCCGCTGGTTAGATTAAACGCCAGCGGAATGCCGTTTCCGTCCATAAATAAGCCCATTTGGACCAAAGGATTGGGACGGTTTTCTTTGGAGTGCCCATATTGTCTTATCCCAGATTCTTGTTCAATTTCAAAGAAAAAATTTGTGCAATCGTAGTAGAGGACTTGGTTGTTTCTCTCACAGATTGCCAAGCTGTTTTTATAAAGTTGCGCTTGAATTTTGTCACTCTCTTTATAGATAACTTCCAAAGAACGATAGATGTGATGCAAGTCGAAAGAAGGTTGTTCTAAGAAGCCTTTGGCTCCTTCAAAGGTTGCTTTTTTTGAAGCGGGGAAAAGCACTCTGGAATAAACTAGCCGAGAGAAGATCCCATTTAAATCGTATTGAAACCGGTAGTTTTTGGTTATTTCTTGGCAAATTTTTTCAAAACCAAGTTGATAATAAAGTTGTTGAAGAAACAGATAACCACCATTAAAAATGCGTTGCTGTTGCGTTGCTAATTGCTTCGTAGGATTAAATTTTACAAGAATCTCTTGATTTTCCTTTTTTTCTTTTTCCGTGAGAACGAAAGCCCTTTTTTTTGCCCAAAGATAGGGATCTTCCCCCTTCGCTTTTTGAGTAACTTCTTGAATGGTTCCAAGTTTTTCAACAATCTTGGAAGTGTTTTTTCCATCAATGATAACGGATTTAATAATATAAAGAGATTCTGCATTTTTAGATTTTGTCTTTTTTACACGCACCACAATCGCCTCCTACCCCTATTATACCATAAAGTACCTAAAAGTACGATAAAAAGATTAAGCGAATTTGACAAAAAAATAGAGATCTATCAAGGTCTCCAACGATTATTAGCTGTTCAAAGTGTCAAACTCCCGATTAATTTATTTGCAGTGCAATACACTAGAAGAAAGCTGATCTGGATAAAACGAATGCCTCTCTTTTTTTAAAGGATATTAAAATGAAATTTCGTTGACAGTTGCAAAAATCAATGCTAATGTATTAAAGTATAGGCTCAATAGAAATGGAGGCAGACAAATGGCGACAAAGAAAGCAGCACTCGCTTGTAGCGTCTGTGGTTCACGTAACTACTCCAAGGCGGTCAGTGATGGGCAGAGAAAAGAACGTTTGGAAGTTAAAAAGTTTTGTAAATATTGTAAAAAGCATACTTTGCATAGAGAAACGAAGTAAAACGGCAGGAGGTCCAGAAAAATGGCTAAAGAAAAAAAGAGTTTTTTAGGCAGTGTAGTGGAAGAAATGAAAAATGTCACTTGGCCCACTAAGAAGGAATTGCGTAAAGACACATTAACTGTGATTGAAACCAGCTTGATTTTTGCTGTTATATTTGCAATTATGGATACAGCTATTTCATCATTTTTAGGGCTGTTCATATAAGAAAATGACTGGTAATCAGCGGTAGATCATGCTATACTTGTGTTGAGAAAAACTTCGGGTGTACTGAGGTTTTTTTATTTTGAAAAAATTTGGATAAGGAGCCAGCAATTATGGAAACTTTTGAAAAACAATGGTTTGTACTGCACACTTATTCTGGTTATGAGAATAAAGTAAAAGCAAATATTGGATCACGGGCAAAGAGCATGGGAATGGAAGATTATATATTTCGTGTAGTAGTCCCTGAAGAGGAAGAGACCGAAGTGAAAAATGGCAAGACAAAAGTCAATATGAAAAAAACCTTTCCGGGCTATGTCTTGGTTGAAATGACAATGACGGATGATTCTTGGTATATTGTTCGAAATACACCCGGTGTTACCGGGTTTGTTGGATCTCACGGAGCGGGGAGCAAGCCTGCCCCATTACTTAATGAAGAAATCGAGCACATCCTGCGCAAAC
>JAATEZ010000424.1 GCA_015655485.1 Lactobacillales bacterium
TTATTAAAAATATTATAAATCAAAGCTTGTCAGCATACATGTCGTCTACCGTCTTTTCAGGATCGATAACAATATAGAGCGCATTAGCTTTTGAAATCTTGGTCGTTTGGTATTGGTTATCCAAGCCTTCTTGTCCGGGAGTATCTTTGTCCAGATAAGGGAAATACACCAATTCTTTCGAATTGTCATCAAAAATAATGTCCATTTTCTCAATGTCTTCGTATTTTAAAGCCCGGGCAAACATTCCTAATTCTAATCCGCCTAAATTAATATCATCTGTTTGAACATGATCCCCATCTTGAAATATCTCAATTTTGAACCCGGCACAAGGACGAATTTTTTGAAAATCACTGCCATTGATTCGACCATAACTGGTCGTCACTTGTTTGATCCATAAATCGCCAATAAATTCACGATCAATCGTCCAGGTTTCATTATTACGAAAATAAAATTTGAATCCTGCCATAGATTTTGTCATATTATCTTCTCCTTTGATCTTCATTAAAAGTTTTCTTTACTCATACAGTTTACCATATTCATGCTCAAAGTTCATTTTTAGAGTCTCATCAAAATAGTTATTAAAAAGAAAAATATATCTTTCATAACCGTTACAGGGAGTATACCATTTTTTAGTGCAAAAAAAATCTGAAAAAGGTTTTAAAGTTTTCCTTTTTTTATCATTCAGGATCTGTCCCAACTGTTTTTTGTTTGATGATATGATCGAGCAGGACTTTCTTTTCATTTGGCAGCTGCCCATAGAGGACTTCTTTTTCGATCTCGGCAAGTATCACTCCGACCCAACTGCCGCCTTTTTTTTTGAGCACAGCCAGAACGTCGCTGCCGTTTATAGACAAATCTTTAAGAGCATGAATCGGGAGCTCTTTGTACATCTGCTTTACTTTTTCCGGCTGCGGTGTTTCTTTAAAAAAACTGAGCAGCTCTTCAGTGATCATTGCTGATTCTATCCCTAAAGAGTACAATTCTTGTCTCTTCCAAAAATGTCGTAAGCGATGATGCAAAGCGACAGTAGTCTTAGCGACAACGCGAACCGTTGCATTGGAACATTTCCATAAACGTAAAAAGGATGAGACTTCGATCTCATTAAAACCAAGTGTGTAACATAATAACGTCCAGGCTGCAATATCTGAAGTCAATAGGCAAGAATTCGGATAAGTTGTCAAGAGTAATAATTGATTCTTTTTATTACTCAATCCAGGACAATCACCAAAACAATCTGTTTCAATAAATTCATTCAAAGCGTTGACACGATTTTTCCCGCGAAGCAACTTTAGAAATTCTATTTGGATCCGTTCGACCGAGATTTTTTTTAATAAAGAATGATTCATTTTGATAGCTTCTAATGTATTTTTTTCAATGGAAAAATCAAGCTGGCTCGCAAAGCGCAAACCGCGCATCATTCTTAAAGCATCTTCGTGAAATCTTTCTGACGGATCACCCACAGCGCGGATCGAGCGCTGTTTTAGATCTTTCAGGCCATAAAATAAATCATAAATTTCACCAGAACGGTCCATCGCCATCGCATTTATTGTAAAATCACGTCTTTTTAAATCCTCTTTTAATGACCGTACAAAAGTGACTTTGTCCGGTCTGCGAAAATCTTGATAAGTCGATTCTGTCCGAAAAGTCGTGATCTCATATTGGAGATCCTGATGCAAAACCAAGACGGTGCCATGTTGGATACCTATATCAATCGTTCGTTTAAATATTTTTTTGATTTCTTCCGGATAAGCGCTGGTCGCAATGTCTACATCATGGATTTTGGCATCTAAAAGGACGTCGCGGACACACCCGCCCACAAAATAAGCTTCAAAACCGCCCTTTTCCAACGCTTCTATGACCGGTACAGCATGATTGAATTCCTCAGGCAGATGGTCCAATTTCATAAAAGATGTTCCAATCCATAAACCAATTCTTGCAATTCTACTACCTTTTCACAGCCAAGTGCGACTCCAGTCATAAACGAACTGCGGTTATAAGAATCATGGCGAATGGTCAACCCTTCGCCTACCCCGCCAAATTGAACTTGCTGATGAGCGATCAAGCCCGGCAAACGGACACTATGGATATGCATACCCTCATAATTTGCCCCCCGGGCACCCGGAAATGATTCCTTCTCATTTGGATTGCCTTGTTCCTTCGGTTTTCGGACTTCTGCCATCATTTCAGCAGTTTTGATCGCTGTTCCACTGGGAGCATCTAATTTATTATCATGATGCAGCTCAATAATTTCTACATCAGGAAAATACTCGGCCGCTTTTTTTGAAAATTCCATCATCAGCACAGCTCCTACAGCAAAATTAGGAGCGATCAAGCCACCAGTTTTATTTTCTTTAGCCAAAATCTGCAGCTGATTGACTTGTGTCTCGGAAAGTCCAGTAGTTCCAACGACTGGAGCTATTTTGTTAGATAAAGCAAAATAGGTATTATCGTAGGCAACTTCCGGGATCGTAAAATCGATCCAAACATCCGCATTGACCGTGTCTAAAATTTTTTCTTTATCTGTAAAAACCGGAATATTTTCATTCTTATATTGTGAAATTTCGTTTAGATTCTGTTCAGAAGCCTCTGGATCATAAACTGCGACAAGTTCAAAATTTTCATGATCGAGGACCATATTTGTTGCGGTAGCTCCCATTCTCCCTTTAAACCCAGCGACAATTATTTTAATCATTTGTTTTTCCATCCTTTCGCTCAAATCGAAAAGCATCTCGATCAGTAAATTTATCCATGTTTTTTCTGAAAGCACTCGTTAAATCAATATTCAAAGAATTAGCCATAATGATCGACACAATCAAGACATCCGCAAGCTCTTCCTCAATTGAACCAGCTGTTTCATTTTCTTTCTTCGGCTTTTTTCCATAGGTATGGCTTACTTCTCTAGCCAGTTCTCCTACTTCCTCACTTAAACGCGCCAGTTGTTCCAGAGGACCGAAATAACCTGTTTTAAATTGACTGATATAAGCATCTATTTCCATTTGCATGGCTCTCATACTCATTTCCGACCGCTTTTTTTCTTGCATGATCATCCTTCTATTCTAAACATATTCTACGTATCAATCTTATCAAATTATATGGATTATGCAACCAGTATTCTAAAAAAAAAGTAATGAAAATTTTCAAATTTCTTTTCAACATCCTTTTTTTTTAAGGCCATTTGTGCTAGAATGATTCTAGGAAAGAGGTGTTCCGTATGCGTTACTTTATTGTGATGTTTTGGTCTGTTTTATTAGGACAAGTCGTAAGCTATATAGGGGGAGCCTTAAGCCAAGGTACCTATGATTTAAAAATGACTTTTTTAGTTTCGATCATTGTAGGTATTGGTATTTGTATTTTAGGAGAAATCGTGATACCTAAAGAGAAAGCTGCTGTATCTGCAAAAAAATAATAAACACCAAAGAATACAAATGCTTGTATTCTTTTTTTATGCCATTTTTTATAAATGGTCTACATTTTTGTTGCATTCCCACTTAATTTTCCTCTTAGAAGAATATAATTAAGTAAAATATTGCAGGCAACAAAGAGACTGGTCACAATAAATACTGAACTGTAATCTAGAAAACCTGCGACAGCTGAACCAATCAAAGGTCCGAGCACCTGACCGAAGTTCGTGCACATCTGATTATAACTGTAAACTCGGCTTACCCCTTCCGGCGGAGTCATTTTGTTGATCAATGTATTTACTGAAGGCATCAATGCCCCAGTAGAAAATCCCATTAAAAATCTTAAAAATCCAAGTTGAAAGGGTGTCTTTACAAAAGCCATCGGAACGAGACAGATAAAAGAAAGAACAAGCCCCCACATCAAGACTTTCTGATTTCCTATCCTGTCCCCTAATTTGCCTAAAAGCGGTGAAGAAAATACTGCCGATACTCCGGAGATCGAAACAATAAAACCACTGACAAACAGAATATTTTTTACTTGTCCATTACTTAATTCTCTAATATAAAGAGTTAAAATAGGACTGATACTGGAAACGCCGATTTGAATGATCATAGCTGTTATAAATAAACCAATCAGTAAAGAAGGATTACTGATTTTTGAAAATACTTCTTTAGTAGAAAGCATATCTTTACGTTCAATAGGAGTAAAATCTTCTTTCACTAAAAAAATAGTCAAAATCGTAGTGATCAGTAATAAGGCTCCCGTGATAATAAAAACATTGCGAATACCAAACAACTCTGCTAAAAGCCCGCCAATCGAAGGACCAATCAAACTCCCGGCCACTGCGCCCGTAGAAAGCGTTCCTAAAGCCCACCCGCTTTTTTCTCTTGGTGCCTGCGAAGCGATCATAGCTGTCGCATTTGGGATATAGCCTGATAATATTCCATTTAAAAAGCGCATAATGATCAACCAATAGACGTTGGGTACAAAGGCCAGCGAACCCATTGTGATCGTCATCCCGGCCGCCGCTCGAATCATCATGACTTTTCTGCCTTTGCGGTCGGCTAAGTTGCCCCAGATAGGTGCGACTAGGGCTGCAGCCAAAGCTGTCACCGAAATAGCTAATCCGGAAAATAAATTTACTTGACTCTTCAAAGCTCCCAATTGCTCAATATAAATTGGAATAAATGGCAAAACTAAACTCATGCTGGCCCCGGTAAGAAAACAACCGATCCAAGCTATGTATAAATTTTCTCTCCACTTGATCTTCATCGGATCTCACTCAACTCCTCATATTTCTCCATTATACAACAAAAAAGCAGCTAAGTTTATTTTTACTCAAGCTAAAAAGCTTTAAACAGCTCAAAAAAACGCCTAGTATCAAGCGTTAGACGTTAATTATAAATTTTTTTTTTAAAAAACTGCTGAAATAATGAAGTTTAACATGAATAAACCAGTTGCGACCCATAGAATTGGTGAAATTTCTTTGGCCTTGCCTTTGATGATTTTGATCAGTGCATAAAGATAAAATCAGCAGTGCTCCTATAATAATTAGTTTGTATATTTGTTATTTAATTTCTTAAAATATATACATATAATTTTTTAAATAGCCTTTTTATTGCTAAAATGATTATCATACACTTTATTTAAATCCTCTCGTATTATTTTAGAAATGCAGACAGTGATTAAAAATATTTTATCTATTTCTTTTTTTTGATAACAAAAAAGTCTTATCTCAAATAGATGAGATAAAGCAATTTAAATCTATAGTTTTAAAGTATCGTTTGCAATTACAACACTCCTATCTATCACGTTTCAGCGTTCGTAGTCTTTTGTTTATCCACTTCTTATTTTTGTAAAAGCACACGTTGCCTGTTCTGCTGGTAACAATCACCTCTTTCTATTCTTAACTTATCCTGATAGAATCACAAGAAGAAGCGATTAATATGAAAATAAATAAATACAAAGAAATTAATAGAACTTATTTGGGGTTAGCGATAGCATTTTTTTCATTAGGTTTTGGCATTAAAATTTTTTGGATTCCTGCATTCATTTTTTTCGCAGCAGCTTTTTATAATATCAATTTTGAATGACTGAGAGATGATAAGACCTCTCTTTTTTTATTTATTTTTCATTTCTTTCATAACCCAATGCCCCAATTCCAACTGTCTGATTCATCGTTTCCATATTTTTATCTATCATCTCTATTACTTCAATGACATTGACTGTCCTATCTTTCATTTATTTTCTCTTTAATATCAGCATGTCTCATCTGGTATCGCGCAGCCCCAAAATCACTCTCTTATGCAATAGTTAAAAAACTGTACAAAATTTTCAAATGATCGTTGAAATAGGGATAAATAAATACTTTTTTGTTGTGGATATTGAAAGATTTCTGATTTGACAATCGATCAAATATTCTTCAACTAATTCTTTGATTTCCATAGTAAAAAAGCCTCTTTATTCTTTTTTATCAGAATAAAAAGGTTTTTTTATGTTATTTAATAAACAAATGAAATACGGATATTCTAGAACAAATAAAGGGAATCAGCGTTTTATAAAACTGCTAAAATAATAAAGTTTAATATGAATAAACCAGTTACGACCCACAGAATTGGTGAAACTTCTTTGGCCTTGCCTTTGATGACTTTGATCAGTACATAGAAGATAAAACCAGCAGCGATCCCATAAGAAATGCTGTAGCACAATCCCATAAAAATCGAAGCAAAGAAAGCTGGAATAGCTTCGTCTAAGTTGGTCCAATTGATATCTTTGAACGAAGCCAGCATCATCACTCCAACGATGATCAGAGCGGCCGAAGTAGCCTCACTAGGAACGATGCCTACAACGGGTGATAAGAAACTGCTTAGTACAAAAAGAATAGCTACAACGACGGATGTCAAACCAGTACGTCCACCGGCACCGATCCCGGCAGCACTTTCCACATAAGTCGTCGTATTAGAGGTGCCAAATACAGCACCAACAGAGGTCGCAATGGCATCAGCGAATAAAGCTTTGTCCATTTTTGATTTGAATCCCTTGCTATTTTCTAAAGCATCTTCGTCAGCTTCGCTGAATATACCTGAACGACGCCCCGTTCCAATGAAGGTTCCGATCGTATCAAAAGTATCAGACAAGCTGAAGGCTAAAATAGTCATCAAAACTTGTGGAATTTTTCCGGCATCGCTGAATAGCGACTGCATTCCTTTCGCTCCAAATGCTGCTCCAAAAACAGTTCCTAATTCTTTAACAGAACTTCCTAATGAATTAGCATGCCAGTCGACTGCTGAAAAGTCAATGACTCCCATTGGGACAGCGATAACAGTGGTAACGATGATCCCGATCAGGATCGCTCCCCGAACATTTAAAATAACTAAAACAACGGTCAGGACAAGCCCGATAACCGCCAAAATGATACCTGGGTTGTTGAAATTTGCCAAAGCAGGAACAATACTGTTCCCATTGACAGCTCCATTCACCGGGTCGGCCTCAACTGTGAAACTCAAAAGACCCGCATTTTTCAAACCAACGTAAGCTACAAAAATACCAATACCGCCACCGATCGCATGCTGCATACTCTCCGGGATAGCTTTGATAATGAGTTTACGAATTTTAGTTACAGTGATCAAAATATTGATAAGTCCGCATAAAAAAACCATTGCCAGTGCCTGCTGCCAGGAA
>JAATEZ010000430.1 GCA_015655485.1 Lactobacillales bacterium
AGTCACTTAGAAATGAACAAAAAAACGTGAAACGCGAAGGCGCGAAGAGATGCAAAGAACACGAAGAGGAGTTGATCGCTGTCATTTTTATTTTCAAAGCAAAAAACAAAGAAGAACAACGATAATTGATATAATTGTAAGTTTCATTAAAATCTTTAGGAGGGATCTTCTCATGTTGAAAAAAGGAACAAAAATAGCTGCAATATCTTTTTTTTGCACCTATCTCATGCTTGGCACCGCGTTGGCTGCTCCAGTTAAGAATTTGGAAACTGGAGATCTTAATGTAGACTTCATGATTCATAACAGTAGTGATAGTGGGAGTAATTTTAACTTTGACTATAAAATTACACATTCACTGACAGTTGGGTTCGAAAAAACGAATTGGCGTTCTGCCGGCTACAAGGCAAATGAAACCTATGCCCAATTTAATTTTGGTCCCAATTCGCGATTCATAGTTGGCAATGTGTCAATGGATTCTCATAACAAGTCTTTTTTTGGAGGAGCAACGAACGGTTTTCTCAATGAAGACTGGGATTACTATGTATCCCAGGTCGTTGGCAGTCATTTCCGCGAATCACAGGTGGGATTAAGCTATAAGCTGACTGATGATTTAAAAACCAATTTTACATACCGGATTTCAAAGTTTAACGATAAAAAATGTGATGGTTTTTATTGGGGCTTATCCTATCGCTTTAATATAGGAGGCATTAACAGGGAAAATGATGAAGGTGATTCGGGATTTATGTTCGGGATATAATTCCCTTTCGTACGGTAAGGAAAAAGTCGAGGCTGCCTCAATAAACGATTGAGACAGCCTCTTCATTATTTTTATAGTTGTGGTTTTTTACCAAACCATTTGACATAAATTTTTTCATATTCGCCGTTTTTCTTTAACTCATCGATCGCCTTATTTACTTTTTCCACTAGCTCCGTGTTTTTCTTAGTTACGGCCATGCCATATTCCTCGGCGTTCAAGATATCGCCAACAATTTTGGCATTTTTCTCGCCGCTTTTTGTTAAGTAATATTCGTTCACTGGCAGATCATTCACTACTGCATCCACACCGCCAGCTTTTAGTTCCATATATGCTTCGGAATTGCTATTGTATTCCCGTACATTTGCATCTTTTATTTTTCTAGCTTCTTCAGCACCTGTGGTACCAATTTGTACAGCAATTCTTTTACCTTCTAAATCTTTAAAGCTAGCTATCGAATTATTATCCCCTTTAACTACAATGGACAAACCAGATTTATAGTAAGGTTTGGAGAACGCTATTTTTTTACTACGTTCTTCTGTAATGCTCATACCGGAAACGATCATATCAATATTGCCTGCTTCCAATGCAGGAATCAGCCCATCAAAACCAATGTTTTGAATTTCTGCAGTGTAGCCCATTTGCTTTGCCACTGCTCTTGCCAAATCCATATCAAAGCCAACATATTCTTTATTGCCCTCTTCCTGAAACTCAAAAGGTGGAAATGTCATCTCTGCACCAATTTTAAGTACTTTGGCCTTGTCCGTATCTGCAGCCTTCTGGCCGCAGCCAACTAAACCCAAGGATAATACCAAAATTCCGACTACCATCAAACTCAGCATTTTTTTCGACAATCAAATAACCTCCCATAACAACTCTATTTGTTTACCTTCTACTATTTTACATCTTTTTTCTGAATCATCAAGCATTTTTTGTATTATCAAAATAATACATTTTGTAAAATGTCCACTCTTCGAGTTACAAATAAAACCTTTTGAAACGCGAAGATGCAAAGAGTAAAAAAATCCCCTCTTGAGAGGGGTGGCACGCAGTGACGGGGTGTGTTCTTTTTGTCTTTATGTACGATGATTGGATTAGGGTTTTTTACCAAACCATTTTACGTAAATTTTTTCATATTCGCCGTTCTTCTTTAATTCTTCCAAGGCTTTGTCAACTTGAGCAATCAGCTCTTTATTCTTACCTGAAGCTGCAATACCATAATCCTCAGCAGTTAGAGGTTCACCGACCATTTTAGCATCTTTACCGCCAGTTTTGGCAATATAATATTCATTAACAGGTTTATCATTTACAACGGCATCAACGCCACCAGCTTTAAGCTCTAAAAAGGCTTCTGGAGCACTGTTAAACTCACGAATTTGTGCATCCTTTACTTTTTTAGCTTCCTCTGCACCAGTCGTACCTAATTGAACAGCAATCTTTTTACCTTCTAAATCTTTGAAAGACTGGATGCTCGTATTATCAGTTTTTACAACCATTGTCAAACCAGATTTATAATAAGGCTTAGAAAAGCTTACTTTTTTGGCTCTTTCTTCTGTAATCGTCATTCCTGAAATAGCCAAATCAATACTGTTAGCTTCTAAACCAGGAATCAATCCATCAAATCCCATATTTTGAATCTGTACTTCGGCACCCATTTGCTTACCAATGGCTTTAATTAAATCAATGTCAAAACCTACATATTCTTTTGTACTCTCATCTTGAAACTCAAAAGGAGCAAAAGCCGCTTCCGATCCGACTTTCAAAACTTTGGCCGGTTTCGCTTCCTGCTTACCACAGCCTACCAATCCTAAAGACAAGATAAATATTCCAATTATGAACAAAGATAGTATTTTTCTAGACATTCTCTCTTCCCTCCTGCTATTTGTTTGTAATCTTGTAATGTTCATAATTATACATACGTCTTGGATATTTAGTCAATACTTTTTTTATAGAATATAGCAAAAGGGACCCGGTTTTCACCCAGTCCCACAGTGTATACATTATACTTTTATCAGCTTATATTCGTGGTTTTTTACCAAACCATTTTACGTATATTGTTTCATACTCGCCATTCTTTTTCAGCTCATCAAGAGCTTTATCCAATTTACCTGCCAGCTCTGTATTCTTTTTGGCAACGGCAATCCCGTATTCTTCAGCTTGCAGAGGCTCGCCAACAGCTTTGGCAT
>JAATEZ010000172.1 GCA_015655485.1 Lactobacillales bacterium
AAGGTTTATCTTTATAGTCTTCTTCTCCCTTATAAAGATAGTAGGGCATTGTAGTATGCTGATTTTGAAAAAAATGAGTTTCGAATTCTTTTAAAAAATCTTCTTTTAAAAAAATCACATCATATTGAGAATCTTGCCAATCTTTATCTTCGATTTTTATTTGAATCTGTAAATTTTTCAATTGATTCACAAATTTTATATTATCAAAATATAATGTTGAAGTTGCGGTATTTTCCTCAAAAAAAAGTTCCAGCCCATTTTTATTCTGAATTAATTTTTTTATAAAAATTGGGGCTCCATCAAATTTACATGAAATATCTCTGGCCTCTATTTTTTTGCTTAGATTTGACGGAAAATTTAATTGAATACTTGTAAGATGCTCTCCGGAATTGCCTATAGTTAATTTTACTGTTGCTTTTATAGTACTTTCAACCATTGTTTATTTCCTCCTTTGAAAATTGATCATAATTTTTTTTTATGACTTTCCTGGTCAACTTGATCGCAAATACAATGGAGACAGTAGCTGCAATATATAAAATAACATTGGTCCAAAGAGGAACGGTATAACTGCCAGTTGAATCAAAAACGGCCCCATCTAGACTAACAGCAACAGCACTGGCAGCAGCTCCAAACATTGAAATAATTGAATATATATTACCATAATCTTTCGATCCAAAAAACTTCCTGATAAAATAGGGAAGGGAAACTAAAAGAATACCCTGTCCTATACCTAGACTAAATCCTGAAGCAATGAGTAAGCTTGACGTATTTGCGGTTACTAAACCACTCCATCCTATGACACCCAAAATTCCATATATAATGATAACAACAGCATTATTAAAACGATCTAAACACCATCCAATAGATATCTTTCCTGCTGCTGCACCTAACATAACCCCTGAAATAACACTAGCACCTATTGTTAACGGCAAACCAATATTGACTATATGGGCAGAAATATGCTGCACAAATCCGGCTACATACTGTAACGCTATCATTGCTGCAGCAACCAAATAAAACATCGGTGTTTTCAGCGCTTCTTTGAATGATAACCCTTCTATTATATTTTGAGCATTTGTGTTATCTGCTTCATCATGACCATAAGGCAATGTCCCATTTTGAGGTTTTCCTTTAATTACAAATAGAGTCAAAGGCAAAAGTGCGATGAGAACAATGGCCCCTGAAATAATATACCCCGTCCGCCAACCATTGTTAGTAATAATGGTGCTAATGATCGGATTAAAAACTGCACCGCCAATGGCAGAAATCCCTAAAGAAAAACCCATAACCGTTCCTAACTTTTTTTCAAACCAGTTTCCCAGAAGAATCGGGATCGGCAACATAATGGCAAATGGTGAAGCGATCCCGATAAAAGTCCAAACAACATAAAATTGTAAAATAGATTTTCCAACAGATAAACTCATTAATCCCAACCCAATAACTGCAAAGGCGACACTTAGAATAACTTTAATATTAATTTTCCCCATTATTTTTCCTGCAAATAATAAAGTCACGGCTGATGCAACATTTTGAAAAGTAGACATCAAAGCTACTTCACCTCTGCCAATACCAAGTGCTTTTCCCACAGGGTCATAAAATAATCCCACTGTATTGATAACCAGGCCAAACCCAACTAACGAGATGATACATGTTGATAGAAATATCCACCAAGCATAATGAATTTTTTTCAAATTTCCCATCTTCTTTCTTTTTAGTAAATTAATAAGCGCTTACATAAAGATTATGTTATATTTTTCGTGATAATAATTGTAGAATAGTAAAGTAATTTGGACAATTTTATAAATAATTAAATAAGGAGGCTGAATTTATGGAAAATCTTTTAAAATTACTTCAAAACTTTTTTTACGCTTCATCAACACCGGTTTTTATATTCAACCACGATAATAAAGAAATTGCTAGATTTACATCCATACTAACACCTAATTTCCCGAAAAAATATTTAGATAGTATTATTGACCTAACAGCTCAGAATGCCAATTTATATGTAGTCAGTGAAAACGAGTATTTTTCCGTAATTGGTATGGATTTTTCTAAACCTGTTAAAATAATTATTTGGTCGAATATACGAACTATTCGTTCAACCGGTTTTTATGAAGATACTTTTCCTGGTATTAGTTTAAAAAAATTACGCAGTCTTACCTACTTACTTTATTATAGTTTGTTTCAAACCCAGACAGAGTTGCAGTGCTACGAAATGATCTCAGATACTGTATTTACATCGTCAACCGAGATAGAATCTCCTTTAGAGACCACTCGAAGTGAATTGGACTTCCAAACGCGGCTATCTTGCAGAAAATATGATGTTATTGGGGATAACTCATGGCAATTTGGATGAATTCAACACAAATTACAGTAATTTTATTAAGTTCGGTAATTTTGGTAAACTATCAAGAACAAGTGAACTTCGAAGTAAGAAGAACTTAGCGATCACTGCAACTACCTTGTTTACTCGTGCAGCAATTCAGGGAGAGTTATATGTTGAGAGTGCCTATGCATTAAGTGATGTTTGTATTCAAAGAATCGAGGAACGTGAAAGCATAGTTAATGTTTATAATCTTATTCTTGAAATTGGAAGACTATTTGTTTTGCGTGTATCAAAAATTCAACGGAAAAATTTATCTAGAGAGGTCTTTAAAGCTCAAGAATACATATTTAATCATTTAAACAAACAGATAGTTGTAACAGATGTAGCGAAATATGTTGGAATTAGCAAAGTATACTTATCTCAACTTTTCAAAACACAAACCGGAATCACTATCATTAATTTTACAAATAATTTGCGTATTGAGGAGGCAAAAAGTCAATTGATCTATTCTCGAAAAAATATTCTGAACATTGCCCTTTCATTAGGATTCAATGATCAAAGCTATTTCACAAGAATATTCAAATCCAGAGTTGGAATCACTCCTGAACAATTTAAACGTTTTTACCACAAAATTTAAAAAATAAAAATAGATTTAAATATGATGTTAATTATGTGAGATATATATTTTGTGAAGAACTAAATATTCAATGCACACTCTAAATACTTGAATTATTCTATTTATCAAAATATTCATCAAAAAAATAGCTATTGGCAACTTACACCCGAATAGATTTAAGTCAAACTTGTCCCTTATATTCAAAAAGAAACTGAGACAGGCCCTTTAATCAGTTTTGATTAAAGGACCTGTCTCAACTACAAATAAACGGTGGATCAAAAGCAGCTTCTTCGAAAATATTCCAAACTCTCCAGAAAATAGAGAAAGTTATTTTCGGATAGTTCTATCTTTTTCTTGAAGCTGAACACTTTTGACCCAACCTCATTCACTCAATCTTCAATCTATGTGAACGGTTCTGATCCACATTTAAAACACAGTTATTTTTTTACTCTCCATTTTTGTATGGAATGCCGGATCTTTTGGTACTACTGCGTTTATTCCTTTTAACTCAGGTATTTTTGCACATATCCATTGAATAGGCAGAATAAATTGGAAGGAAGGGAAAAATTTCGTCCGGCTTGAAGAAAGAAGTAAATCGGATCCAGTATTTTCAGAACGATTACTGATCGTATAAATTTTATCCGTCCATTCTGACAATATTTCTTGCAGATTGCTCCTCTTTTTTTCTTCCCCAGTATCCAAAAAAATGATTGTAGAATCTTTATTAATCGCATTATAGACCCCATGAATAAACTCATCAAATTCGTATCCAGACACTGGAATCCTCAGAGTTTCTAAGCATTTTAATGCACCTTCGAGGGTATCTCCATAAAGTTCCTTCGACCCAATGAATCTTATTTCCTGACTGTTTTTCCATGCTTCTGCATGTTGATCGATCCATTGGTTTGAATGAATAATATTTTCTTTTATTTGTGCAATTTCTATAGCAATTTGTTCCAGCCATTGATCAAATTGTGCTGCAGTGATGTTATTTTGTTTCAAAGCAAGAGACAATGCAAGCAATAATAAATTCAATTTTGTACATGTATAACCTTTTGTTTTTGGCCCTGCCTCTTCAGGTCCGCAAAGTACAGTTAAAATGTAATTCGCGATTCCATCAATAAAAGCATCTTTCATTCCCGCCATAGAGGCTACCACACAGCCTTTTTGCTTCGCAATTTTCATGGCTTCATATGTAGAATAACTGGCACCGCCTTGAGAAATCCCAACAAACAAAGTACTGCTATTGTCTTTAATAAAACTATTTTCATTGATCATAAATGGATAATAAACAAAAACTTCTATCTTCAACAGTTCCCGCATGGTTCCTCTCAATTGAAGAGCGGCATGATAACTGCTGCCTGATCCAGTTAAAATGATCCGGGAGAATTTTATTTTTGCCACTTCAGAAAAAATTGCTGGACTTTTCTTTAAAATCAATCTCATTCTTTCCGGTGTCTCTTCAATATATTTGGCAATACTATTCAATTCGATTCCTTCTTTCTTATGCTGAAAATTAATTTATTTCTTTTGATTGTCTGATTTGAACAAACTCAACAATTGAGATCCCGATAGAAATATAAAGTGGCAGCCTACTAAGAATAGCCGTAGCATAAAAACCAAGCAATACTCCATTAAAAAAGCTCCCGACAATGACACAATAGTTTAAAAAATTTTTTAATTCTTGCCTCCGCGACTTTTCTTTATTAAAAAGAACGCTGTATAAACAAGCATACAAATTTCTTAAATTTCCGGTCATAATGCTGTTATTCACGCTTTTAGTTGAACCGATTTGCCGATAACTAGACAGACATAAACCCGATATTCCGCTCAGAAGTAATAAATCAAGTTGGGAAAGCCCATATAAATCAATCAAGATACATGAAAACAGCACAATTCCCTGAATAACTATATTCATTGTTAATCTTTTTCTCTCTTGCCATTTTTTTGACTGTAGCCCTGCTGCCAAAAAACATCCAGCAGAAAATCCAAGGAATATGGTTAGATTTACCCATATTCCTACCCATTTTCCTTGAGAAATATGAAAACCGATTGAAATCAAATTACCGGTTTGCGGACTAATATACACTTGGCTTGCTGAAGCATAAGAATAAGCATTCAGCAAACCGATGATCAATGTACTTTCAATGGTCAATAGCGACCATATCCTCTTCATTTTTTTATCCCTTTATACATGAATAATTGATCAATTCAATATTCATATCTTGTATTTGTTTTTTTGTTTCTTTATCAGTCAGCAAATGATATTCTTCTAATCTTGGATCTACATAGGATGAAAGACCGCTAAGTTCATAGTCGATATAAGCAGGATGGCAATTGATTTCATAGGTTCCTTCGTTCTTGCTGATTCTATCCAAAATATTATAAAGATTTTCTTTCGTTGCATTCTTATTAAAAAAAGTTGTGATCAAACAGTCGGTACATTTAACTGTTCCAAATAATCCGTCCAAGGATGCAGTTTCCTTTGAACGACTCGCTTTCCTTAAAGGCAAATGATACTTTTGGGCCAACTTCAACGCAACTTTGAGCAAATTCTCGTTCGCACCATGAACATTATGATGACTATCCAAATGAGAAGGCTGAATGCCCGTATTGTAAAATCTAATGATTTGACTATCCCATTCTTTATAGACTTCTTCTAAATCAATGTACTTAAGAAAAGTCTCTTTACTATGGAAATAACCTTTCTCGTCAATCAAACTCGGTACATCTTTTCTTACTGGTTTCGCCCCCTTTAAAGTTAAGGTCAGGTGGACTCCAGGATTTAAGGAAGGTGTTTTTCTTACCAATTCCATACTTTCTTCAAAATAATTTGAAACAGTCAACGCTGTTGTGGAAGTTACCACACCCATTTTATGTGCTTCCAAAATCCCATAGGTTACTGCTTTTGTGTATCCGAAATCATCTGCATTAATAATTAACTTACTCATTTTTCTCTCCTTTTTTATTATTGATTTACACCTGAACAAAAAACTTAGAGTATTCCAATAACATGAGCAGCTATGCCGAAGACGACAATTCCAATTGTGATCCAAGTAATGCTCACTTTGCGCTGAATCAATTTATAAACTAAAAACGTAAACAGCAAAGGTAATAGATTGGGAAAAATTTCATTCAAAATTTTTTGTATTTCAATGGATGATCCGCTGATCGTCCATTTTAGCGGTGTCTCAATAGTCAGCATCGTTGCAATCATTCCACCAACAACAGAAAGTCCAATAATTGTTGCAATCGACATGATTTTATCCATCATGCCATTTTTTTGAAATTTATCTAGTGATTGGATCCCCAGTTGATAACCATATTTTAAGCCGCCAATTCTTACAATAAAATTGGGAACATTGTAAAGTAAAACAAAGAGCAAAGGTCCCAATATACTTCCCTGTTTAGCAATAGATACCCCGATCCCGGCCGCAATCACTCGAAAAGTTCCCCAGAAAAGTGAATCGCCGATCCCGGCCAGAGGGGCCATTAAAGAAGCTTTTACTGCATTGATAGAATTTTCATCAAAATTTTTACTTTTAGTATTTTCTTCTTCCATTGCTGCTGTTATTCCCAGAATAATGGGTGAAACAGCCGGAGTTGTATTAAAAATTTCTAAATGCCGCTTTAATGCTTTGGATTGATCTTCTTTAGTCGTATAAAGTTTTTTGATGATAGGGATCATGGCATAACAGAAACCTATATTTTGCATACGTTCATAGTTAAAGCCGCCCTGCAGCGGAAATGAACGCCAAAAAACACTTTTCAATTCTTTTTTGTTATTCAAAGTCGATCTCTCCCTCCGTCAAATGATCCGCCGATTCATTCTTATCTGAACCAGAATGATTATTGTCAATAAAAAAATGAATGACTAACGCAATACACGTCGCAAATAGCGCTACAGCAGTAATATCTAATTTTAGATAGGAAGCTGCTATAAAACCTAAAAAGAAGAATGGTGCTGCTTTCTTAGTGATCAGCATATCCATCAATAGGGCAAATCCAACAGCCGGTAATAAACCTCCAGCAACCTGCAGTCCTTTCAAAATAACATCTGGGATCGCATTAACTATGGTACTGATTTGTGAAGAACCTATAAGAACAGCTAAAAAGGTTGGAATAAAAGTGCTCAAAAAGAAAAGGATAATTGGAGTCCATAAGCAGAAGGCAATCCCCTTAAAATTTGCTTCATCCGCATACTTTTCTGCTTTATTTACAAAGATGCTGTTTAAAATCCTCAGCCCGATCCCGATCGATTGTGCCAATAAAGCAATTGGTACCGCCAAGGCTAACGCAACAGCAACACCCTTGCCTGACAATATTGCAAAAGCCGTCCCTAATACTCCTCCTGTAACAATATCAGGCGGCGTTGCGCCTCCAATACTGGCTAATCCCATCCAAACAAGCTCCAATTGTGCTCCAATAATTATTCCTTGTTTGATATCGCCTAATACGATACCTACAAGTAAACCAGTAAACAGCGGACGATCAAACATCATCACCCCAAAAAGCCTTCCATCTAAGATACCAAATCCGGAAATCAGACCTAATAACAGTGCTTGTATCATATTTTCCCCTCCGTTTTTAAAACTTATAGTCCATAATCGGCTAATGTTTTTTCTTTGTCTCTGGGTAATAACCTAAATTCTACTTTTACTCCCCGTGACTGAATCGCCTTAAGATTTTCAATATCTTTATCATCTACCATGACCAAATCATTTAATTTCCGTTTCCCCGCTCCATGCCTTAAGCCGCCTACATTTAATTCTTTTATCACTCCATCACTTGATTCAATCAATTTTCTGGCATCTATTGTATCTCTAACCAGAATCAAAACTTTGGCTTTTTTAGATTGGCTAAATTTTTTAACGATCTCTCCAGATTCTTCAACATTGCGAATATACAAGTGAACTTGACTTGGTTTAGCCATGTTTAAAGCCATGGATCGAACTTTATCATTTTTAGCTTCATCATTTACAACCAAGATCGTATTTACCTGCAATGCGGAGGTCCAGCCTATCGCAACCTGGCCATGGATCAAACGGTCATCAATCCTCAACAAATCAATCATCCTTATCCTCCTTTTTATTTTTTATTCGTTCATTTACATAAATAATTCCGGCTTTTCCTTCCAAAATTCCTTGATCAATCTTTTTGTTTATTTCTTTTTCTGGAGATAATAATAAGGATAGGAGCAGCGGCAAATTGACTCCAGTGATCAAGTCAAATTGATAGCCTTCAATGAGAAATTTCATAAAAGCGTTTGCTACACTTCCGCCAAAAATATCAGTTAGAACAATTAACTGCTGATTTTTTTCTTTATCTAAATATTTTTTAATAGTGTACTCCAATTCTTCACCTGACATATTCTTAGTCAGACAAAAATAATCAAGATCCTTATTGTCCCCTGTAATCAAATCTGCTGCTTGAACCAAAGACCTTGCTGTCTCTCCATGAGCAGCCACTAAAATCTTTGTCACCCGCTTCATCTCCTTCGTATAAAAAAATGAAATTATCTATTTTTTTGTCAGAACAGCACTACGACCAAACACAAAAAAGCGGTATTGATTCGTCCCAAGACAAATTCAATACCGCAAATAATCTATTTTTAGGGTCACCAAGCCAAATAAAGATTCACTTGCCTAGGCAAGATTTCTTTTATAAATCAAGGTTTCCGGTGCAGCTGCGTCAGCGCTACTTCTTCGTTGCTTTCCAACCTTTCCGGAAAGTTTAACAGGAAACTGCTTCCAAAGAAAGCGGGAAGAAGCGGGCGCCCATCTATCAAGTCAATCGATACAAATATTGCCTGCCTCATTCATGGATGAGTGTTTTCTTAATTATTTTCGTTAATCAAAGAAAAACTCTGGCAAATTTGACTAAAATTGAGTATAATAAAGGCGCTAACGCAACTGCGTTAGACTATTGGCAGCTTGATTCTGTCGGGATCAAGTACTCAGGTTCGCGGTGAGGGTGTTGGAGTTCTCACCGATGAACCTTGCCAATATTTTTTATTTAATTGTACGTGCTGTCCTAACGGCACCTATTATAAAGAACGCAAATCAATTAGTCAATACGAACAATAAAAGAAAATTTTTAAATAACTAAAGATTCCCCAGACTATTTAAAAACAGCAATTAAATAACAAATTTCATACCTGACTTTTTTCGAATGTGGTCTCATTCTAAAAAGCGGATAATTTTTTGTAAAACCCACAAAAACTTATCCGCTTTTCTATTACTTCAATTTGATAAATTATCTTAGACATTAGGGCAACATTTGTATAACACTAATTATTTTCAATGGTTGTTCATAAAATCATTGTTTTTCTGGAATACATCTTCTTTTTGAAGCAATAACGGAAAATTGCTTAAGCTAATTAAGTGGTGGTGATTGCCGCTTTCTCTTTTGATAAAATACAGAGGCAGGAAAACAGGAATAACTTTTTACCTGTCCAGCTTAATTTTTACAATTCCGCATCAATAAAATGGCAATTTAATCAGATCAAGTTTCGGCGATTGAGTCAATATGATCCCCTGCCCTTCCTGAACTAAAATATCATCCTCAATTCGGATCCCGCCAAGTCCTGCCAAATAGATTCCTGGTTCAATGGTTTGAATCATATTTTTTTTGAATCTTACCTCTGATTTTCCACTAATAAATGGTGCTTCATGGATGTCAAGTCCAATGCTATGGCCCGCCCCATGATTAAAACGCTGATTCAAATTCTTCTCAAGAATCGGTTTACGAATGATCGCATCCAATTCTTTGCTCATCATTCCTTCTTGAATAGCAGTTAAGCCGGCAAGTTCAGCTTCTAAGACAATACCATAAATTTCTTCTAATTTTGGATCAACCTCGCCTACAGCAATAGTTCGCGTCATGTCTGAAGCATAGCCTTTGTATAAAGCACCAAAATCTAAGGTAATAATATCGCCTTTTTCAATAACCTTGTCACTCGCTTCTCCATGAGGAAAAGATGAGCGGACCCCTGAGGCGACGATCGTAGCAAAAGAAGTTCCCTCTGAACCAATATTTTTCATAAAATGTTCCATCTCTGCAGCAACATTTTTTTCCGTGATCCCTGGTCTAATATAATTTAGAATATGCATAAAAGTTTTATCAACGATTTTCACAGCTTCAACAGTGTTTTTGATTTCTGCTTCATCTTTGACAGCACGAAATTCTTCTACAAAATCAATGATTGGTTCGGCTGAGATTTTTAAATTATTTACAAAAGCGGTCCCTTCTTGATAACTCATTTGACTGCCTTCAAAGCAGACAGAATCCACACCACTGGCATTTATTCTGGCAACGGCTTCTTGGATCAAACCGCTTTCCCACTTGACAATCGCTACTTCTTTCGGCAACTCTATTTTCGCCTGTTCTATATATCGGCCATCAGTAATAAAGTATGCTTGGCCTTTTAATAACAATAAGATGGAATCTTCTCCTGTAAAACCTGTCAAATAACGAACATTTTTATCATTAGTGATCAACAAACTCCGGATCTCTTCTGACGCCATTTTCTGAAAAACTTTTTTTATCCGCTCCATTCTTTTCACTCCTTTAAAATCATGGTTTATACTCCTAGACCATTTTTACATATAAATGAAAATGCTCATGATTTACTTGAGCCAAAGGTTTTAGTTTCATCTTGCCCATGCTAAAATCCAGACTCTCTGCTGATTTCACAATCTTTTTTAATGCCTCAGGATCTTTTGAAAACGTCAAATATTCACTTTGATCATCTAATATCGCCAATATATAAGGTCCATAGGCGATTGAAACAAGTTCAGGAACATCTGCTGTGGCCTCAAAACGATAGGTAATCTTAAAATTGACTATGACTCTGTCTCCTGAAGAAACTTCAACAAACAAATAATTATCCGCTTCAACAACTGCCTTTTTTTTGCCATTTACTGTGATAACAACTGTTTTGCTCCAATATGGTTTACGAATCTTTAAATTGCGGTCTGTATGATTCACATTGATCGTTACCATCTCTGGTATTGCCTCATCAGCGATAAGCTCAACATCTAGTCCTGTTTTCTCATCTTGTAAGTGCGCAGACATAAATAAATTTATAAATAAAGCTTCCGGATCTGAAAAGAAAACAGCTTCTCCGTATTTGAAGTGGTTTTCCAATCCTGTACCGTGGCAACAAGAATTATCAACATCGAAGCCTTTTTGCGCTCCGGGATTCGTTGGCATAAAATATGTGGAACCGCCGATTCCTTCATGATCCGCCGAAGACAAGATGTGGTTCAACATCGTTCGCTCATAATAATCCGCCTTATCACTAGTAGGTTCATATTGAAATAAACCTTTTGTCAATTTTAACATATTGTAAGATGCACATGTTTCTGCAGTATGTTCATCTAATTTTTTCCCGATAACATTGGGCTGCTGAAACATTTCGCCTTCACCGGTACCTCCGATGGAATAAATGTGTGCTGAAGTGACCGAGTTCCAGAAAAAATCAGCGATTTGATAATATTTCTCTAAGTCACTAACTTCATAAATTTTAAGTGCACCAACTATTTGTGGGATATGCTGATTGGCATGAAGAGCACCTAACGCATCAATTTTTTGCTCCATTGGAAAGAATAGACGATCATTATCAAAGAGCATCGCTGCTTTTAAGTGTTCTTTCTTTTGAGTTAAACGATATAATTCTGCCAAACTTTCATTCATCCCGCCAAATTCTCCTGCGATATACATTCCCCACATTTTTTTTAATTGATCATGTGACAAACGGCTCAAACGAGCGTAAGTCCAATCGCCTAATTTATCTGCAATCGTCAAAGCCCTGTCGATTCCGGCAATTTCATAGCTGTCTAATAAACCGGCAAAAATTTTATGCAAAGTATAATATGGCGCCCAGATCTGAGGATAAGGCACATACTCTTCTAACAAATCAAATTGTTTTTCTGGATAACCGCTGATGAAACCATAATGATAGTTGGGATCATTTTCAAAAGCAAGTTGAACTTCATTTAATGCATCGATCATATACGTTGATTTTTTTAGAATAGATCGATTTCCAGTAGCAGCATAACACAGAGCTAAAGCAGACAAGTAATGCCCTGTTGTGTGACCTTTTAGCAATGAATCCGGCGAGTCCCATCCGATCATTGCCGGAGCACCTTTTGTATCTATATCTGCTGCTTTGCGAAAATTGTATAACATTTGATCATCATTCACTGAAAGTAAAAATTTTAGTTGCTGATCCTGCGCCGTTTTTATCATTGAATTTCCCGTCAACCGGACACTTTTTAGTGGGAAAGCATCAGCTTTTTTATCACGGTGATTTTTTGTTTGTATTTTTTCTGTAATTTCTATTTTTGCAACAAAGCAATAATCAGTATCCTTTAAACGTCCTGCAACCTGATAGATACCTTCTTCTGAATATATCATTTTTTCTTCATTCCAAACAACCGAATGTGCCAAAACCTCATCTGATTTCGTTTTCACTGAAACTACCTGTGGTAAATAAAAATAATGCCCCACCTGTTCCTTGATCACAACCGGATAAATTTTTGCCACTTGAATATCATTTTCCTCTTCCAATACTTTTGCCTCATAGGTTTTATATTTAGTTTCATCATCGTAACCAAACATCGCCGTCAGCTCGATCACTCGATCGCCTTTACCGTATGCTGGACGAGTGACTTTACCAGAAGATGTGATAAACCTTTCATCTTTTGAAGTCCATGAAATCATTGATCCATTTCTCCCTTTTTGAGGTAAGTCTAAATCGAACTCTACTGTACGCAAATTCCCAAGATAAACTGCCTCAATATCTTTTTCAATAACTTCTAATGCTGTAGTTTTTTTCCCCATAACTAATACTCCTTTAAACGTTTTCATGGTCACATCATACAAGAAAAATATATGCCTGTCAGTAGTTGAAAAAAGATAAAAGGTGGATTATAGTTACAAGTAACTATTGATCTACTTACGAGGTGATCCCAATGTATATATTTTCTGATTGTTTTGCCAGCAACGCTTCATTTATTTCAGCCGGAAGTTTTTTCAGCAATGAACCATGGAAACATTCTAGTCGAATCATTGACAGTTATGAAATCATTTGTATGATTGATGGAGTTTTGCCGATGGAAATAGGGAATATCAAAGTAGATGTTAAACCCGGTGAATTGCTTTTGATTCCGCCAGGAGTTCCTCATAGAGGGACGGCTAAAACTACTGAACTCGTTCGTTTTCTATGGTTTCACTTCACCTTACAAAATTTGGAATCTGTTAACGAAGAGATCGTTCTCTCCAAATTGCTGAAAAGCGCTACTCCTGATAAATTATTAGTTTTGCCAAAATATAATTATGCATTGGATGCCAATCGAATCTATTTGATGGTCAATCAATTATTAGATATTTATCAGGAAAAAGTTCCATCTTCTTATCAAGATAACTATTTAAATTGTATTCTTCATGAACTCTCGTATCAAACTTTGCGCTATATCAAAAGTACCAGAATTGAAAAAAGTGAGCTACAACCTATGCAGGATTGGATCCGGATCCATGTTTTTGAAGATATTTCGTTACAATCGATCGCCGATTATTTTAATTACAATAAAAACTATCTATCACGCAAATATAAAAAAGTGATTGGTATTAGTATCACAGCCCAAATCACTAAATATCGAATGGACTCCGCAAAAGTCTTATTAGCTGAAACAAGTCTTTCCATCCAAGAAATTGCAGATCAAGTTGGCTATGAAGATGCAAAGTATTTCATGCGTGTCTTTCGTAAAATGGAGAATATGACCCCCACTCAATACCGTTTCACTTTTAATAAACGCCATTACAATAATAGTTAGCGCTTCCTAAAAAGTGGTTATTATCTACCTTATCACACGGTTATCTACTGAAATACATTTAAAAAAATGTTAATCTAGATAAAAAGAAAAACTATAGCTCTACTTTGGGAGGGAAGCCATTATGGGACATGTTGACGCACCAAAAATCAACCATTTGACAATGATTGATGAACATCGGCTAGAAATTTATTGGGATCAGGAGATAACGCATTCAGCAATCAACAAAGATTATAAAATTACACTTAACGGAGAAAAAATAAGTATAAATGACAGCCTTAATGACCAAGATACGGAATGGAGCACACGTCCAGTTTATGAAGCAATCAAAAAACGAACAACACTTTTTTTAATACCCACCCTTTCTAAAGAAAATTTGAACGATCTTCATGTACAAGTTGTTGGCAAAATTATTAATAAGCTTGGAGCAGCGGCAGATCAAACCATAGAATATCCTGTCCGACATTGGCAAGAATTCTATACTTTGTTCACCCGCTCAGATTCAGGAATCCTTCTTAAATCTTCTGTAAAGGTTTCCAGAGAGGCTCATCGAAAGGCTAGTCATATCATTGATTTGCAGCTTAAAAAAATCCCTGAGGTCGCAAAAATAATGTGTCAACAAGGTGTCGAGTTGGCTATTTATGGCAAAGGGGAGGATTCTTATGACATTCCAGAACATCGTGGCGGAGCAGACATTTTAGGTCGCCCAGTTGAAGGCTTTGGAGGATGTATGGGAAATCCAATCACTTCTATCTCTGAGAAAAATATTTTGCGTATTACAGAAGGTCCCAATCAAACACGTTATTTGAATGAATGCATCTTAGTACACGAATTTGGTCATGCGGTACATCTTGTGGGGATCAATAACTTACCTGATCAAACCTTAGCAGACGAATTACGCAAGGCTTACCAACATGCAAAAAATTCTGATCTATGGCCAAATACTTACATTATTTCTAACTATGAAGAGTATTTTGCTACACTTAGCACTGTTTGGTTCAATGTCATGGCAGAATCCGCTGACGGCACTTGGGATGGAGTTCGCGGCCCGCTTAATACGCGAAAAGAATTCAAGCTCTATGACCCTGCCGGCTACGCCTTCTTTAAAAAAATCTATGAACCAATTGCATTGCCCAGTCCTTGGGATGAAACACCAGTCTTTTATCCTGATGCATTAACACAAATAATGGGTAACGAACATAAAATATGATGGATAAAATCAAATCATTAATAACACACAATGCTTTATCTTCTATCGCTTTGGATAACGATTCTACAAGATAAAAAAATAGTTCAAAATTTATCCAGTTAAAAACCGCTTAAAATCGATCCTATCGGTTGATTTTAAGCGGTTTTCATTCCATTTTTTATGATTTGATTCTTGTCCACACTTGCAACTCGCCAATATCACGATTAAATCGTGCATAAAACGGAATCGCAGTAAGTTCTGCTAACATTTGCTGAATAGGAATATACGTATAAAGATCCTTACTATAAGCCAGATCGCGAGATCCGCCGCAACCAACTTTAATAATTCCTCCCAGCTCTTCTGACCACTCCTCAGTAAAGCTTTCATCACTGTTTACTGAAAGTTGCCACAGTTGAGCTCCATTATCTTGCTCTTCTAAGCAGTATATGATTGGTCCGCGTGTAATCACAGCTTTTCCAGCATCGTATTTAACAAGAGGATTCGCATAAACCAATTTGCTGGTTATCCCCATATGATAATTGAGAACATCTCCATGTTGCCATTTATAAAAAAACAAGAGATAACCTTTGTTCAACGTAAAATCTACTCCTTCGCGTAAAACTTTTCCATTTAATTTTACAGAGAACGAATCTGACCAAGAAGGAAGGCGTAAGCCAAAACTAAAAGGCTGTCGTGGCACTTTTTCCATTCGATATATCACATCGCCGTTCCATGGAAATCCTGCGACTTGTTGAACGCTGAACGACTGTCCTTTGAATTTTCCCTGCACTTGGCTGCCGATAAATTGGTCTACATAAAAAATATTTGCTTTCTCATCTACATGATAAATATATTCTTGTAACGATAATATCAGTCGCGCTAAGTTAGGTGGACAACATGCACAGGCATGCCAGTTTGGCCGCTCAGCTTTCTCAATATTTCGATTCCAGCGTTCTAATTCATTCCGATAATAAAATGAAGTTCCATCAAGTGACATGGAGCCAAGAGTATTATTGTAAAGTGTTTTTTCAATAATATCTGAATATTTACTATCTGAATCAAACCGCATCATCCGCTTTGCCCAAAAAATCAAAGCGATCCCTGCACAAGTTTCACAATAATTATTTTCATTTGGCAAATCGTAATCATAGGTGAAACCTTCATTCATATTCGTCGATCCGATCCCTCCCGTTATATACATTTGTTTTGTTGTCGCATTGTCCCATAGTCGCAATGCAGTCTCTTTCAATTGCTGATCATTTTCTAAAACAGCAAGTTCTGCCAAAGCACTATACAAGTAACATGCTCGAACAGCATGACCTTCTACAACAAATTGTTCCGTTAATGGTTTAGTTGCAACATAATAGGAAACATCTTCAACATTGTCGCTTTCAGGATTTACAAAACCATTATTATTGTTAAGATCCAGCCACGATGGGATACCTTTTGCGATTCGCTTTTTTGGTTCTTCAATAAAAAAATTAGGATCCTTCCCTCTTTCTAATATGAAATATTCGGCCAATTTTAAGTATTTTTTTTCTTGCGTCAGCTCATACAGCCGTAAAAGAGCTAATTCGATTTCCGGATGTCCAGGGAGTCCAATAGGTTTACCATATCCAAATCTTGCGACTAGACAATCGCCCAGATTTATAATCACATCATAAATCACTGAATTACCAGTTGCTTCGTAATATGCCACTCCTGCTTCAATCAAATGCCCGGCTGTATATAATTCATGATTATCCGTTAAATCTGTCCAACGATATTTAGGTGCTTTAACTTGAAAGTACGTGTTTACATAACCGTCTTCTGTTGAGCCGCTGCGATCAACCGGACGGCTTCATCACCCCACTTCTGCAATAGATTATTTGGCCTGGAAGCTAAAGAATAAGCCACTGCCTCCAACCATTTATAAAGATCAGTATCTTGAAAAACCATTCCATAAAATTCACCTGCAGCTTCACCTGCAGCGATTCGGAAATTGTGAACTGCCCCTGATTTTGGTACGCCTGGTTCAGCATCATTCAAAACACGCCATTGGAAAGGAAGCAT
>JAATEZ010000112.1 GCA_015655485.1 Lactobacillales bacterium
ATGTCCTGCTAGACATAAATCAGCCTTGGCAATTTCTTTAGCCAATTTCTCTTGACTTAACCAGTCAAAAAAAGAAGTATTCGGATAGTTTTTTGTTTGGATAGCATATTTTTTTATAACAGGACCGATAATGACAAATTTTATTTGATTAACTTCCTTCAACAGCTCCATCGCTTTGAGTATGATTTCTAAGCCTTGAACAGGTAAAACACTGCCAAAGTATAGAACGATAAATTTTTTATTTTCAGCTGAATCAGATTTTTCGTTTAAATTTTTATGGAAAATACGAGTGTCGGCTTCAATGTATAGTACTTCGAAACGCTCTTTAGGTATTTCGAACTCTTTCATGAAATAATCTCGATGAGCTTTGGTGTCCGTTATGATTAATTGTGATTTGTTCAGAACGTAGTGATCGATTTTCTGAATCAAATTGCTGAGAAATGATTTATCCTTGATTTTTTTGCGATCATCTACCAAAGTATCGAAAAAAGAAATAAAAAAGTCGGTAACTACTTCCTTATTTTTAGGGATAAATGGAAAGAGCGGGAAAAGAAATTGTGGGGCAAAAGCAATAAATAATAGATCATAGTCGTTTTTTAATAAGATTTTTATAAAATTGAAATATACTTTTATGATTCGGATAGCATAATTTTTATTTGCAAAGGCGATAATTGTATCTTCTTTGGCGTATTGCTTAATTATTTTCATTTCCTGAACATTTCTTAAATAATCGTTGTTTTTAGTAGAAATAAAGACAACTTTTTTATTGACTATTTTTTCCGTTAGTTTACTTTTCATCGTCAATTCTCCAAATTTTTTTATTTTTTCTTGTAAAAGGAAGTGAAAAAACAAATCCCAAAGCATCTGATAATGTGGATAAAACACGAAAAACTACCATAGATAAGGTAATGATATCAACATTTATCAGACCTCCGCTGACTGCTACCATTACGGCTTCTTTGATTCCGATTCCCGCAGGGGCACCGGGAGTGATAAAACCAATCAACCAGGATAAGGTGTAGGCCGAAAAAAGTTTGAAAAATAAAGAAAAATCCAAGGGAATATTCAATACAAAAATTAGAACAAGCATATACATCAGACTGGAAATCATCATTACAATAATATAGTAAACTAAACAAAAAAGAAGTGTTTTTAAAGTTTTAGGCCGCAGCAGGTAGGAATATTTGCGGGTTTTCAGCTTGAGTTTGTTTCTCAGGAGATAAATAACGATCAACAGGGCAATCAACACAATAAAAGCAATGAGTAGAACAATTTTGATTGTCTGGCTGTGTTGGCCTAAAAAGCTGAGGATAAAGTGTGATAAAAAAACTACAGAAATGATGGCGGCCGCCAATACAGTCATCATAACATCAATAATTGTAGCCGTTGCAACTTCAACGTGAGGAATATTTTTTTTAAGGGCCAATTCATTTCTGCCTACATATTGGAAAATATTTCCCGGCAAGTATTTCAGCAGATTTGATTTCGCATAAACGGGAACTGTATCAGTGAATGACAAATGTTTATTGGTCAGCACCTCAACAAGCTTTGTCCAAGGAAGACAGTTGGTGATGACAATAGCTGCCTGAACTAGAATAACGATGGAAATAAACAAAATATTTTTTGCTTTAAATAAATCTGAGTAGTCGATATCACTAGAAAAAAGTTTTTTAAATATAAAAAAAATGGCTAACAGAGTAATGATATTTCCTAAAAACTTAACGATCTTTTTTACTTTTGGTTTCATAAAATTCTCTCTTTCTCTAGTTATACTGATATTATTTTTCCTTTATGTAAACTGTTATTCAATTTGAAATTATTCTATAGATAAAGATAGAAACTGTCTGAAAAGGCGGAAAATTTCGATGTGATTTGTATTAATCACAAAAAACAGATGAAGCCTGCGATATTTTTTAACCGGACAACTATGATTTTTAAAGATTCCAATGGATTCATTTCTAACAGATAAGAAACCAACAGACAGCAATACTAGTCAATCAAATTTTTTTATCTGCTGTTTTATTGAGTTTTTGTAATTAGGTTTAAAAAAGAACAGCTCACTTATTTATCGGAATAAGTTGATTCAAATGGAATGTGAAAGTTGTTTAATTGAATTAACTTGTCGAAGGCTTAAATTTAATAGTACATTAAGGAATTGCAATAGTCGACACTTTTGATAATATAATATAAAAAAATATTTGTATACCTTAAAATGAAAAACTAGTAAAAAAAATACTTTCATTAAAAAAAACAAATCTTCTTGGATTTTGATTGAATATTTGATTTTGCTATTTGTTAAATTAAGTGGTTAGCAAAATCATCTTTTGTTATACTTAGGACAGGTATTTTATCCAAATAAAGGAGTTTAAGGAAAATGGGAAAAAAGAGGAATTATTTTTGGGGTTTGTTTAGTGTGTTGTTCTTAATGACAGTTATATTGTTTTCAAGCAGTGTTTCTTTAGCAGATGAAACCAGTGGTCAAGGGAGTTCGACAACTGCGGAAAACACTTCAGTAGATCAAACGAGTTTGTCAGAGCAGATGAGTTCAATTACGGCGGATACCGTTACTAGTGCCAAAGCAAGCACTCAAAACTCAATGAACGGCCCTGGAGAAGAAACGACGACCGCCAGCGAACCGTCAGCAGAGACAACGGCCTCTATCAAATATAAAACGCATATCCAAAGCAAAGGCTGGTCAGGGTATAGCCAGGATGGCGAGACCAAATCACCCGATGGCAACATCATAAGCATGCACAGGCTCCAAACCAGCAACCAGGAGGAAATAAGTCGCGTGAGAGAGAAGCGCAGCACCGTTGAAGCCTCCGCCGAGGAAGAGCC
>JAATEZ010000205.1 GCA_015655485.1 Lactobacillales bacterium
AATGCCAACACAAGTAACATTATTAGATTAACATTTACTTTTTTGTTCAAAAGATACAAACACCCTAAAGTTAGTGAAAGTGGCACGATACCCACAAATATAGCATCGAGGTATTTTTGGATTGAAACAGGATCCGCATCTTTTACTGGTATTTTTAATATGGTTTTAAAGGTAACATTCGATGCGGTCATCGCACCAACCATCACTAAGCCCAAAATACTCGCACATTTCGTTACTATTTTCATTGCACCACTATTGTATAATCTTTCAATAAAGGTTGATCCCAGCGTATACCCCATGTAAGTCATATAATATCGACAAACAATTGATGGAATATTATAAATGAGTAAAAACATAATAGGTCCAAGTATGGAACCACTAGCTGCTAAACTAATTCCAACACCTGCAGCAATGACTCGCACTACACCCCAAAAGATTGAGTCGCCTATCCCTGAACGTGGTCCCATTAAAGAAGTTTTAATAGCAGAAATAGAAGTGGTGTCAAAATCTTCTTTTTCACTATTCTCCTTTTCCATGGCTGCAACAACTCCCATCGCAAATGTTCCTAAGTTTTCAGTAATATTATACCAAGTTGTATGTCTAACCATTGCATCTTTTAATTTAGCTTCATCTCCTTTATAGTACCGTGACAACGCCGGTATCATCGAATAAAGAAAACCGTCTGCACCCGCTTTAGTGACACCGGGATTCCCTGCAAACACGGTAAAAGATCGCCAAAATATCGAGTTTAACATTTTTTTGTCTTCTTTACTTACATCTTTTGTCATTTTCATTTGAAAAAATCCTCCTCGTCACTAAGATCAACGTTATTGTTACTCATCGACGTATTTTTTAAAGCAAAAATTTCTTTATCTCTCATAGCGACAGCAACAACAATTATTCCACCCAAAACCGCCACGGCAATTAAAGGAAGTTTTAAATAAGCCACTAAAATAAAACCTAAGAAAAAGAAAATTGAAAGTTCTTTACTCCAGAGCATTTTTGTCAATATTGCAAATCCAACAGCAGGTAAAAATCCGCCTACCGCTTGGAATGCTCTCGTTAACACATCTGGTATACTGTCCATTAACGACTGAACGGGTTCAGCCCCTAAATAAATACCTACTGATACGATAATAGCTGGAATTAAATACTTAACAAACCACATGAAATAATGAATAGACGTTACGCCCTTAATGCTACCTTTTGCTGCTAATCGATCAAAAGGAGGAGCAAATATATTCATAAACACGTTGTTGACAAAAATCATTACAAACGCTGCGACGACACCAATTGGTATGGCAAGTGCGAATGCACTGTCTTTATTGACATTCAAAATAATTGAAAAAGTAGTTGCAAATACAGTTGCTGAAGCAGGCTCGGCTGAAATGGCTCCTCCAATATTTACAGAGCCCATGAATACGGCTTCTAAAGCTGCCCCCATAATAATTCCTGCTGATAAATCCCCCATCAATAACCCTGTTACTGCACCAACAATAATTGGTCTTTCAATCATGCTTTGACCCAATAGCCAATTTCCTCCATAACAAATGAAATAGGCTAAGCCAGCAAGTATTGCTTCTTTAATCATTCATTCCATCTCCTTAATCATTTTTTTAAATCATTCAACAGCTTGGTCGCTGGAATTTTAGGATTGCTAGGGATAACTTGATGATAAACAGGCAAAGTCTTCTTCGATAAAGCTTCAAGAGCATGCAGTTCTTTCGGATTTACAATAATCCAATCAGAAACTTTAACTTTTTCTGCTTTGTCACTTTCATCAAATCTACCAACATTTGCCACATTTACACTTTCCATATCTGGACAACTTTCAACTATTTTTAAAGCATCTTGAATCGTGTTGGTCAAAGCAAAAATACGCATCGCCTTCGCTCTTGGGTCATTAAAAACATTGATCGCATCCTTCACATTTTTGACTAACAACTTTTTCCCAGTAGGCACAGCCATTTGTAATGTCATTTGCAACATCTTATTTGTGCTTGCATCATCATTTGCCACAACAATATTGTTAGTATTTAATTCCTTGGTCCAAATCAAAGCCACTTGCCCGTGAATCAATCGATCATCTACACGTAATTGAATAATCATTTTGCATCCTCCTCTTTAATCAAAAAAAATCATTGTTTTCATCTATGTTTTCCATCATCTTCAGACTACTTTTATTTATAACTTTCAACTTACTATTTTCAGCAATTTTTTCAATTTCTTCTTGTGATAAATTACCTGTACTAGTCATAATCTCTAATAGAACAGGTAGGTTAAAACCCGCTATAATATAAATATTTTTTTCATATTCACTCATAATAGCCGTAACTTTCTGATTGACACTTCCTCCATAAATATCTGTAAATATAATACCTTGATCATTATCAGATAGTGTATTCATAAAATCATAAATTTTTGAAGAAAAATCACTATTATCAATGTATGCTTCTAGAAAATCAACATTTTCAACATTTCCTAAAAATAACTTTAAAGAATCAAACGCACCACTTGCTAATTTTCCATGTGATGCAAGCAAATATTTTCTCATATGCTTTCCCTCATTTTTCTTAAATTCTTTAACTTCATTGTTGTTTTTATGAGTCTGAATCAAAAGTGTTCAGCTTCGAGTAATAAAACGAAATATCCGAAAAAGCTTGCTTTTGATCCACCGTTTATTCGTATTTGAGGTCGGCTCATTCATTTAAATGGATTAATGGGTCGGCCTCTAAAGATCGATATTTAAGCTAAAACATGTATTCAAAAACGTGCGCCCTTATTTTACGCTTATTTGTATAAAGGTCCCAAATTCCTACATACTTCAAAATCAACACTCTCTAACTCTTTTGTTCCATAACCATCAAACAAAGCAGGCCTAAAAATTTTTTCCTTTGGAATATTATGAAAT
>JAATEZ010000413.1 GCA_015655485.1 Lactobacillales bacterium
CCAAAGTTGAAATTCGGTATTTTTAATTTCCTTGTCTTCCGGATCCGATTCTATTTTATCTATAATCTTATCTATCTTTTCCATTTCCAGATCGATAATATCATCCATTATACGCTGAGCCAAACCAACATGCTTATGAAACAGATCGAAGTCAAAAGTTGCTTGAGGTGTAAATGGATTATTGATATATGAATATAAATTGATAGCCAATAAACGACAGCTGTCGTAAGGACAAAGTGGTATTTCCCCGCAAGGATTCGTTGATACAGTTCTGTAACCCAAATCTGCATAACAATCAGGAACCGATTCACGAATTATGGTATCCCAAAAAAGAATTCCTGGTTCGGCTGATTGCCAAGCATTATGAACGATCTTTTTCCAGAGAGCATTCGCGTCAATTTCCTTTTTAAACCATGGATTTTTCGATGAAATGGGATATTGTTGAATGAATGGCTGATTGCCTATAGCAGCCTCCATGAAATCGTCATGCAATTTTACTGAGATATTAGCTCCTGTAACTTTACCGGATTCCATTTTTGCATCAATAAAATTTTCCGAATCCGGGTGTTTAATTGAAACGCTAAGCATTAAAGCTCCACGTCTTCCGTCCTGTGCCACTTCCCTCGTTGAATTCGAGTAACGCTCCATAAAAGGGACAATACCGGTCGAGGTTAAAGCTGAGTTCTTGACAGGTGAACCTTTCGGGCGTATATGTGAAAGATCATGACCAACCCCACCACGACGTTTCATTAATTGAACTTGTTCTTCATCTATTTTGATAATAGCTCCATAAGAATCAGAATCTCCATCAAAACCAATTACAAAGCAATTGGAAAGTGAAGCAACCTGAAATTCATTCCCGATGCCAGTCATTGGACTGCCTTGAGGAACAATATATTTAAAATCACGAAATAATTCGAAAAGTTCGTCTTCGGATAATGGATTCGGATATTTCTTTTCTACTCTGGCTATTTCTCTAGCCAGTCGACGATGCATGTCATCCGGATTCAATTCATAAGTATTACCAAATGAATCCTTGAGCGCATACTTAGTTGCCCAAACTTTTGTTGCAAGATCGTCACCTTTGAAATATTTAAGAGTTGACTCTTTTATTTCTTCTGCCGTAAATGTTTTTGTTCCCACGATAAAGTATTTCCTAAAAAGATTAGTATAAGTGTTTTATGATTGTAAAATAGTCCGATGAAATCGGACTACAATGTTAGCTAATTATTTTCTATATTCCAATAATAATAATAAGTTTTTATCAATACGAATAGAAAGTTTTCCAAAATATTTTTCATATTATTGATTTATAGTGATATGAAAAAATAATTTTGTAGAAATGTTTTCCAAAATGAAATTCAGTATTGGTATAGTATTTTCAAAACAAAATACAATGAATAAAGTTTATGGGAATTTTTATTTATCTATATTTGATAAAATGGTAGGTTTTAGAAGAATATTTGGCCATTTTCTACTTTGAAAATACTTGCTTCTTGCCCTAGTTGCATAAGAATTAAATCTAAATGCTCGCGATTAGTGTCCGTTATGAAAATCTGACCAAAGGTATCACTCGAAACCAACTCAACAATTTTTTTTACTCGAACAGAGTCGAGTTTATCGAAGATGTCGTCTAAGAGAAGGAGTGGAGGGAAATTGTGTGTTCGTTTTAGAAAATCAAATTGAGCTAATTTCAAAGAAATCAGATAGGTTTTGTTTTGACCTTGCGATCCAACCCGTTTTATAGGAAAACCATCCAACAACATTTCCAGTTCGTCTTTATGAATTCCCTGAGTTGAATAACCAAGCATCTGATCCCGATCGCGTGTAGCAACCATTCGATTTTTTATATCATGTTCGTGGTGTTGCGAATGATAAGTCAGACTTATTTGCTCGTTTCCACCGGATATATAGCTATAGAAGTTTTGAAAAATTGGTATAAACTCATCTATAAAGCTTTTGCGCTGCTCATAAATGTAAGTTCCATATAAAGCCATTTGCTCTTCCCAAATATCCAATAATGAATCATCAATCTTATTTTCAACTTTTAGCAGTGCATTTCGTTGTTTGAGAGCATTATTGTATTGGAGCAATTGATTAAGATAAGTCTTGTTGTATTGAGAAATAACTCCATCAACAAACTTTCTCCGCTCGTCACTACCTTCCGAGATCAATCCAGAATCATCAGGTGATACTAATACCAAGGGCAATAGGCCAATATGATCCGAAAGACGTTCATATTCTTTCTTATTCCGTTTAAACTGCTTTTTCTGACGGTGCTTCATGCCACAATAAATATCTTCGGAAGAATCTCCTAAAGTATATTTTCCCTGAATCAAACAAAACTCAGCTTCATGCAAAATATTTTGTGAATCAATGGAATTGGAGTGGCTTTTGCAAAAGGATAAAAAATAGATTGCATCTAAAATATTGGTTTTACCCATGCCATTGTTCCCGATAAAGCAGTTTATTTTGGGCGAAAACACCAATTCTGCTTCATGGATGTTTTTATAATTAAGTATTGATAGGGAATTTAGATGCATGAAATCGAAGATTTTTTTCTATTGCAAATGTACATATTATTTAGTCAAATTCAATTACTTTATTTTTCTTGAGGATGTTAAACTAAATTATCCTGAATAAATAAAAGACTTATTGTAAAACATATTTGACAGTAAAATTGTAACTTTGCGAGAGATGAAAAATTAGGAATAAATAATCAATGTAGTATCGTGGTTTATATCGATTTATTTAAAATAGAATTACAATTCATCCTACATTCAATACAACTATTTTCATTTTTTTAGATGAGCAGATTATTTAATATTTTTATAGTATTGGTTGTCTTTACATTTATTGCCTGCAATTCAAATAAAAAAGAAAATACGGCACCAATAAAGCATGAAAAAACGACAAAAGGGCACAACGAAATAATTGTTGATTGTGATTATACTTTCGAAGAGGCCATTGCCGGTTCTAAGGCTCCCAAATACATATTAAATCAATTGAAATTAATTAATGTCCGATACTATTCAACTGACAAAAAAATTCATTCAGGACAAATACTTACCAATCGCGAAATAACACCTAAAATAGAGTCAATATTCCAATTTATGTTGGAGCATAAATTTCCGGTTGCGCACGCAATCCCCATCGTAAAGTACGATTGGGACGATAATTTGTCTATGCAAGACAACAATACTTCCAGTTTCTGCTATCGCGATATTAACTATTCGAAACATGCAAAAGGACTGGCAATAGACATAAACCCTTATTTCAATCCGGTACGATGGAAAGCCGGACATGAAAACCGGATAAACAGACCTATAGGAGCCCATTATGATCCTGCTATACCTGGTACATTTTCTAAATCCAATCCTGTGGTTCAGAAATTTAGAACTCTGGGATTTCGTTGGGGACATAGCTTTAGTGCCAAATTTGATGATCATCATTTTGAAATGCAATATTAATGCAAAATAGACTGCAAAAACATTTCATATTGTTATTTTTATTTGTATTTTTGCGATAAACAAAAAGAATAAGTATATAATATAATTCAATTCACATCATACATTCAAAATTATGGCAAAGCTAACCAGAGAAGACGCTCTTCTTTATCACTCTCAAGGGAAACCAGGAAAAATTGAGGTGATTCCTACCAAACCCTACAGTTCTCAACGCGATTTATCATTGGCTTATTCACCAGGTGTAGCGGAGCCTTGTTTGGAAATTGAAAAAGATCCGAATACAGCTTACGAATATACAGCCAAAGGCAATTTGGTAGCGGTAATTTCAAATGGTACAGCAGTGCTTGGACTGGGTGACATAGGTGCCATGGC
>JAATEZ010000233.1 GCA_015655485.1 Lactobacillales bacterium
ATGAAGCTGGACAAGGAAAAGCAGAACGAGGCATGTCAGACTTTGAGCAATAGCGAAGGACAAATTCCAGCGGCGTTTCCTGCCGCGAAGGTGTTCCTGAACTATGGCCGAAAAGTCTGGTTCATGAAGCTGGACAAGGAAAAGCAGAACGAGGCGTATCAGACTTTGAGCAAAATAGGAAATTGAGCAGGGATCGTGTTTGATCTATGCTCAATTTATCTTTTTGCCGATAAGCCTGCCTCATGAAGCTGGACAAGGAAAAGCAGAACGAGGCATGTCAGACTTTGAACAATAGCGAAGGACAAATTCCAGCGGCGTTTTCTGCCGCGAAGGTGTTCCTGAACTATGGCCGAAAAGTCTGGTTCATGAAGCTGGACAAAGAAAAGCTTCATGAACCGTGTCAAACTTTGAGCAAAATGCTAATTCGTCCCGAAGTATGCTTCGGCTCGAATTAGCAACAATGAAATGGATATCGCAGAGTTTTTTTAAAATTTAAAAAGCTCGCAATAGGAAAGCAAGCGGGAATCGTTTTTCGATTCCCGTCAACTTTTTTGTTGCATTTTTTTAAACTTACAACATCTTACAAAAAAGCATGGGAGAAAGCAAATGGTCAAACATTTGCTTTTTTTGCGTCATTTTATTGTCAGAATAGAATAGAGTGTGCTATAATTGGACTATACCAATGAAAGGGTGTTAGTCATGAAAATAATCAGAGTAAGAGATGCAAAAGAAGGCGGGAGAAAAGCCTTTGATATAATGAATGAAGAAATTAAAAAAGGTGCAGTTCAGGTTTTAGGATTGGCTACTGGAAGTACACCAATCAGTTTATATGAAGAAATCGTAACAAGCTCACTGGATCTTTCTGATAAAATTTCCATTAATTTAGATGAATATGTTGGATTAAGCGAGGAAAGCCCGCAAAGTTATCATTATTTTATGAAAGAACATCTTTTTGCAGCGAAGCCATTTAAAAAGAGCTATATTCCTGATGGATTGGCGACGGATGAAGCAGCGGAATGCCAGCGATATGATCAAGTCATTAAAGAAAATCCAATCGATCTCCAAATCTTAGGGATCGGTAAAAACGGACATATCGGGTTTAATGAACCGGGAACTTCATTTACAAAAAAAACACACAAAGTGGCTTTGACTGAGTCAACGATTGAAGCGAATAAACGCTTTTTTGATAAAGCGGAAGATGTGCCGATTTATGCTTATTCTATGGGGATCGCCTCTATCATGAAAAGCAAGCAGATCATTCTGATGGCCTATGGAGATGGCAAAGTTGATGCTGTTTCGAAGATGGTTGATGGTCCAGTAACAACTGAAGTACCGGCAAGCATTTTACAGCAACATCCAAACGTCATTTTGATTGTAGATGAAGCTGCTGCAGCCGGATTAGCATAAGAAAAGCAGAATGAACCATGATAGACTTTGAGGCATAGCGAAAGATAAATTTTAGTAGTGGTGCTTTCTGCCACGAATTTTATGCTGAGCTATGGCCGAAAAATCTGCTTCAAGAAGCTCACCCCAGAAAAATCGGCTGTTTTATAGGCTGTAAAAATGAGAATAGTTAAAATGGCTTTAACTTTCAGAATAAAATTACTGGAAGCTAAAGTTTTTTTCTGTAGGTTTAATCAAGGAGCTAAAGACCATCCATCAGAATGATTCTGAATTTAAATTAAGCAAAATTTGATCAGCTAAAATGTGGTTTTTGAAATCAATTTGACTCAAGACCGATTTTTTGGTACAATACTCCTGTTGTAATTGTGGGACCACAGCTACAACCGCTCGAAATAAGTTAGTCTAAGAACAATTTATTTTTGTCACTTATAACGGCGAGTCTAAGTAAAAATAAGGAGGTGCTTAAAAGATGTATGCGATTATTAAAACAGGCGGTAAACAAGTGAAGGTCGAAGTTGGTCAAGCGGTCTATATTGAAAAATTAGATGTGGAAGCCGGACAAAAAGTGGTTTTTGATGAAGTTGTTTTAGTTGGCGGCGAATCCACTAAAGTAGGAACTCCTACTGTAGCTGGAGCTACTGTTGAAGGAACTATCGAAAAACATGGGAAAGAAAAGAAAGTTGTTACTTTCAAATACAAACCTAAAAAACATTCTCATCGTAAACAAGGTCATCGTCAACCTTATACCAAAGTTGTTATTGATGCGATCAATGCTTAAGAGATATTCTTATAAGAGGAGTGGATTCAATTGATCCAAGGTTCTTTTAGACGAAATCAAGCAGGTCAAATTGTTTCATTTGAGATCTCAGGCCATGCCAATGCGGGGCCTTACGGAAGCGATTTGGTTTGTGCAGCTGTATCAGCGCTATCAGTCAGCGCAGTCAATGGAATAGAATCCTTAGCGGGTTTTCAACCAATGACTGAGTTGAATGATGAAGAGGATGGTTATCTTTCTTTTGAGATTTTACGAGATATCACACAAGAACAAACGAATATCGCGCAGATCCTTTTGGAAAATCTTTTATTATCATTGCAAACAATGGAACAGGAATACACAGATTTTATAACTATAAAAACAGAGCAAATCAACTAAGGAGGTGCAGATGAATGCTAAAATTCAACTTACAATTATTCGCCCATAAAAAGGGAGGCGGTTCAACAACGAACGGCCGCGACTCCCAATCAAAACGTCTAGGTGCTAAACGTGCTGACGGACAAGTGGTTACTGGGGGTTCGATCCTTTATCGTCAACGCGGAACTAAGATACATCCCGGTGTGAACGTAGGTATCGGCGGAGATGACACTTTGTTTGCCAAAGTTGACGGTGTGGTACGTTTCGAACGTAAAGGCCGCGACAAAAAACAAGTTTCTGTCTACCCGGTGGCACAGGCGCAATAATCAAACTTCAATGGAAAGGTATTTGGTAAGAAAAACTTATCAATACCTTTTTTTGTTATACAAAAAAAGGTGCGTCTGGCTGATTTTCTCTGCTGTTTCAGGAAGATCCGTATTTATTTGTTTTCTAAGTTCTTCTAAAATTCCCTGGTTTTCGCGTACTGGAGTGCTGCTATTCACCCGCATTTTTGACTACTGATTTTCCGGACGCATTTTTCCTTCTTTTTTTGTGAAAACGGAATAAGATTCTTCAATCAAAAAAGCAAGCTTTAGAATAAAAAAATCATTTAAAATACGCGGATCATATCCAGTTTCTTCTTTTAATTTTATCAGCTGATATTGTACGGTATTCTTATGAATGAATAGATCTTGAGACATTTTTGCAAGACTGCCGTTATTTTTACAGTAGGATTGAAATAGTGAACCGTATTTATTTATTTTTTTAGGAGGCATATTTTGGAAAGTGCGGTTCAAAAATTCGCCCTGTTTTTCCACAGGAATCGTTGGTACTAGCAGACCAATGTCCATATCGCTGTAAAAAATGATTTCTTGATGGACATATTTTGTCCAGTCCAGGGCTTCTTTCGCGTGATCGTATGAAAGGCGCATGGAATTTGCCGAATTGCAGACGGTACCGACTCCAAATTTTATTAAGATGTTTTTCTTCTTTAATTGCAGTTGAATTCTGGTCAGTTCTTGTAGTAAAAATAGTTTCTCCGTTTTTCTGATGGCTAAAATAAATGTCGTGTTGTTCAGCACACACATTTCTTGTAAATCATCACGAATAAGAGAGTGAAAAAAATTGATTAACTGCTGCTCAGAAAAGGGGGCAGTTTTATTCTGGATTTCCATTTGTCCAACGATGATTTGTCTTTCATATTGAATATCAAAGCCAATTAGATTTGGAAAAGTGATTTCCTGTTCATTTGAGAGTAGGATGGAATCCATTAAAACTCGTTGATTGTCTTTTTTTTGGTAAGATAATTCTTGAATATAGGCTTCCCGGACCAGAATTTCTGTCATATTTTTTAGAATTTTCATATATTTTCGAACTTCTTTAGCAGAGCCTGTGATTCCGATGACACCAATGACTTCTCCTTCCAATAAGATGGGGGCATTGATGCCTTTTTTCGTACCGGAAAATTGACCATTTGTTTCGACGGTTACTTCAGTTTCCGTTTTGATAACTTGCAAAGCGGCTTCATGAATTTTTCCTATCCGTTTTTTATCTGTACTAGCGATAATAATGCCATCTGTATCAATAAAATTTAGTTCCTGGTTTAAAACATCTTTCAGTTTTTCGACAATATTTTGCGCGGTTTCTCTTTTGATATTCATGTGTATCTGTTAGCTATCTCCTTTATAAACTGTATTATTTAACTCGTATTCTAACATAAAAAAATAAATAAGAATAGGAAAAATTGTTTCGCAACCTAAAAAAT
>JAATEZ010000132.1 GCA_015655485.1 Lactobacillales bacterium
AATTGGCGGCTATTTATGAAACAGTTCATTATTTAGCAAATGTTTCATTAGAAAGCACGATTTTTAGTCATGAAGGGGATGATCTGGCTCTGCAGGATATGATTGAAGATCCAAAAACTCCGCAGGCCATTGACACTCTGATTGAAAATGAAAGGAAAACCGCTGTTGATCGAGCGATTGATAAACTTGCTGAAAGAGAAAAAATTATTTTGAATCTTTATTATGTGGAAGAAATGACTTTGAAGCAGATTGCTGAAATTCTTGAAATCTCTATTCCGAGAGTGTCTCAGCTTCATGGGAAAATATTGATCAAAGTTAGAAAACTGGTTGAGGAGGAATTACATGATTAGAAGTATGGATACCTTAAAAAGAAGTGTCGCGATCCTGCAAAAAAGACAAGAGAATATAAGTGCCAATGTGGCGAATACCAATACTTACGGCTATAAAGCTCAACAAATTTTGCAGACAACATTAAAGGCGCAGCCGATGCATAATTATTTGAAAGGCTCAAAATTAGATCAGCGCAATGAGATTGGAAATTTTGTATTTGGAAATGAAATTGACGGAACCTATCGAAATTTTGAACAGGGAGCCTTAAATAGTACGGAGCGGTCAACAGATTTTGCTATCGAGGGGAACGGTTTTTTTAATGTTGAACTGGCCAATGGGCAAACCGCTTATACCAGAAATGGTAATTTCAAGCTCAATGAACTCAATGAATTAGTGACACAAGATGGTTACCCGGTATTGAACCAAGCGGGTCAAAGGATCCAGAAAAACGAAGTTCCTGATTTTCAAATAACTTCTTTTCGAAATACCAATCCATTAGTCAGCATGGGCAGCACGTTATTTACCAGTACTGAAACTGGCGAAAATGATACTAATTCAATAGTCAAACAAGGTTGTCTGGAAGCTTCAACAGTGGATATGACAGATGAAATGGTGAATCTGATCCAAACAGGCCGCGAATTTGAAAGTAATCAAAAGGCCATTCAGGCAGCAGATGAGACTTTGAAGAAAACAGTCAACGAAATCGGCAAAGTGTAGGAGGAAAAGCAATGAATACAGCATTAAATATCAGCAAGTCGGGGCTGCATGCTTTACAGACAAATCTGGATGCGCTGTCCAATGATATAGCCAATGTGAACACGGAGGGTTATCAGGCCAAAGATATCAGTTTTAAAGAGCTGCTGCCCGAATCTCTAAAAAATCAAAACGTTTTACTCAGTAATAACGCTGCCGATGCCAGTATTGATCGGGGATCACAAAGTTATACGCAGGCGGTCAATTTTCTTCAGGGTCCATTGCAGCTGGACGGAGAACCGCTGCATTTGGCAATTTCCGGAAAGGGCTTCTTTGGAGTCAGAAATCAAAATAATGAATTGCTTTTAACGAAATCGGGAGCTTTTCATCAAAATCAAGATGGTTCAATCACCAATGATCAGGGAAATCGCTTAGAATTCACGCGTACGATCCCGGTTTCAGAATGGCCTCCCGGAGCGGTAACGATCGATGAACAGGGAAATATTTTTGCCGGAAATGCGTATCAAATGATTTCAGTTGGGAAAATTCCTCTTTTTCAAGTCAATAATGAGGAAAGCCTGGAAGCGATGGGAGCAAATACTTATAGGATCGCTCCAGGAGGAGTCTTAAGCTCGTCAGAAAATTCAGTGGGAGATTTCGGGGCAATAAAACAGGGCTATTTAGAAGGTTCTAATGTGAATTTGACCAAAGCGTTGACAGATATGATCGTGACTCAACGAACGTATTCGTTAAACGCCAAAGTTCTGCAATCGAGCGATGAAATGATGCAGGCGATCAATCAGTTCAAGCAATAAATTGGAGACATCCTCAGGCAGAAAAAGAAAGGTTGAGTGGAGGGAGAAATTTTGTTAGAGCTGAAAAATGTTGGAAAAGTTTATCCCAATGGAACCATTGCCTTGAAAAATATTTCATTAAAGATTTACAAGGGTGAATTTGTGTACATAGTCGGCCCCAGCGGTGCTGGAAAGACAACGATTTTCAAATTATTGACTTGTGAAGAAAAGGCGACTTATGGTCAAATCAAAATCGGGTCTTTACAGATCAATCAATTACAAAAACAGAATATTCCGATACTGCGGCGCCAAATTGGGGTAGTTTTTCAAAATTATCTTTTTTTAGACGATCGTACAATTTACGAAAATTTGAAATTCGTTTTAACCGCTGTGGCCTGCCCGCCTAAAAAAATAGCGGGAAAAATTTCTGCGGTTTTAAAGCTGGTCGATCTGGAACATAAAAGTCAGTGTTATCCTAAAGAACTTTCGATCGGTGAGCAGCAAAGAATCGTTATTGCCCGTGCCATTATCAATCGCCCTATGATTTTGATCGCTGATGAACCAACAAATAATTTAGATGATAAAAATTCGGTAGAAATCATGCGGCTTTTTTATAAAATCAATCAGTTGGGGACAACAATCATTATGGCAACGCACAATAGTACCCTGGTCAATACGATCCGTCACCGTGTCGTTGAGATAAAGTCGGGGAAAATCATTCGAGACCAGTCTTTGGGCGGTTATGGATCAAAAAATGATGAGAGCGATATATTTATTATTTAAATCGGCAGATATCGTGAAAAGGCGATTCTTTTATTGTTTTCATACTTAATTATTTTTGAAAATAAACGATTAGGATATTAAACAATATAAAGGAGCTTTGAAAAAATGAAAAGGGAAAAAAGTATTATGGGGCAAGTAACTTTTTTTTTACTTGCGATCGCCATTTTACCTGTTCTGATCACACTTATTTTTAATTTAAATAATGTTATGAAATTATTAGAAGAACGAGTGAATGCCAATAAAGAACAAGCTGTTTCACAATTGTTGGTCCAAACGGACGAATGGAATAAGCAGTTGTCGAGTACAGTCAAAAATTTAGCTGAGCAGCCGGAGATACAAAACTATCAAAATGATCCGGCAACGATCTCTAGAGTGTACCAGCTGTTAGACTTAACAAATAATAATAATAGCAATATCAACAATATTTATTTTGCCCCCATTGGCGGAATCTTTCTTGATTCGCCTAAAACGGAGGGGGATGAAAGTTTTGATCCGACAGAACGCGATTGGTATAAAGACGCCATAGAAAAAAATGGGGCCGTGAACATTTCTCAGCCTTATCAGGATACCTTTACCAAGGAATGGGTCGCTTCGGTATCTGTTGCAGTCAAGGACAACGAAAAAATAATTGGTGTGATTGGAGCAGATATCAATTATAAATACTTAAGCAAGGTATTGAGTCATTTAAGAGTCGGTCATTCGGGCGATGTTTTTTTAGTCTCAAGCAAGGGGACTATTGTTGTTTCCAAGAAGAAAAGTCAAATCGGGGAAAATATCTCTCAGGATAAAAATTTTAAAAAAGCTGCGGCCAAACAAGGATATATCCCCTCCTTGGAGGAAAAATATTCTGGCCAGCTATTTTATAAAAAAAGCGGGAATATGATAGGATTTTCCGGTGTATCCGCAACAGAATATAATACGGAAAAACATTCATTGATCATCATTTCTTTAATTATTATTTTGGTGATCCTGGTTATTGGTTTATTTCTGGCGACTGCTTTGACAAAATACATGAAGAGCGTGATCAATACGCTTATCTCGGCCTTTACAAAAGTTGGGCAAGGAGATCTAAGTGTCCATATCGCCAATAAAATATCCTTGGAAGATGATTTAAAAGGAAGACGTAAATTTGGCTATAGCCAAGTAAAAGAAAACGGCAATGAATTGGATCAAATCGCGTTATCTTTTAACGAAATGGTGAAAAAATTTAGAGCTCTGATTGGAAATGTTCGCTCAGAAAGTAACAGCATCGCTAGTATGTCGATCTCACTTTTGGATATTTCTAAACAAACTAGTTCAGCGACAGAGGAAGTTTCAGAGACGATCACGGGAATAGCTCAAGTCACAAGCGCTCAAGCTGTAGATGCGGAAAAAACGGTAAGCCAAATGAATGGACTGGCTGATTCTCTTAAAGAGATCCATAACAAGGCCGATGAAATGAGTGAAAAAGCCCAGCAGGCCACAAAAATCAATTTGGAAAATTCAAATATTATGAAGCAGGTAGACAGTAACTGGAACAATGAAGTAGAAAAAATGGCCAGTCTGTTAAACAATATCCAAGAGATGAACGGGGATGTTCAAAATATCAGTAAAATTATTCAGGTGATCAACGGAATTTCCGCACAGACCAATTTATTGGCCTTAAACGCTTCCATTGAGGCGGCCAGAGCCGGTGAAGCCGGAAAGGGGTTTGCGGTCGTGGCTGAGGAGATCCGCAAGCTGGCAGAACAAAGTGCTCAATCAACAAAAGATATCGAAGGTATTATTGAGGCGATCCAAGGGAAATCCAGTGATATGGTTGATCAGGCTTCTGCTTCTTATGAGAGCGGGGCGATCAAGACGAAATCAATTTCTAAAGCCATTGCGTCATCTGAAGTCATTTATAAAGTCGTGACTTATTTGATTTCTGGGATCGAGAAGATCATTCAAATAAACAGAGTGATTGAAAGCCAAAAAGAGCAGGTGCTGGCTTCTGTCGAAAATATTTCTGCTTCCACAGAAGAAAATTCTGCCGGAACGCAAGAAGTTTCCGCGAATGCAGAAGAGGTTTTGGCCACGATGGAGGAGTTTTCAACAAATATTTCTGAGTTGGATAAAATTGCAGCTAATTTAAAAAATCAAGTTGACCGATTCAAGATAAAATAAGAGCGGATGAAATCAGTAAAAAATTTTGTTATTCTATTCGAAGGAGATCAGTTATGAAAAAGGAAAAGAAAATCAAAAAGAAAAGTATTCGAACTGTTATTATACCTATCCTGATTTTAGCAAGCATCTTACCTGTTTTGATTGTAGTTTTGGTAAATTACTCAAATACGAAAGAATTATTACTGGAAAGGACAAAAATCAGTAAGCAAAGTGCGACTGGAGTACTCATCAAAGCGAATAAGGATACTGAAAAAAGCGCAGCAAGCAGTTTGACCGAGTTAGCAAAGAATCCGATTTTTGAAACTTATCAGTCCAGTCATTCGACGGAAGATGAAGTGAAGAAGGTTCTCTCACAGATCGTTGCAACGAATACAGATCTTGTTAATGCGAGTTTCGCTCCGGTGGGGCAAAAATACATTAATTTAAACGGAACGGTAGCGGAGGATTATGATGCGGCAACTCGCCCCTGGTATCAAGGAGCGTTAAAAAAAGCGGGAACATTTTTTTGGAGCGAGCCTTATAAAAGCACGATCACAGGGAAATTGACTAATAGTTTAGCAACGACGATCTCGATCGGCGATCAAGTGATTGGTGTTTTAAAGGTCGATATATCCTATGATCGCGTGATCCATGTGTTGAACGGATTAAAAATCGGCCGGACCGGTACGGCTTATCTGGTATCTGATAGCGGGATAGTTATTACTTCCAAACGCAAAAACTATATTGGAAAAAATATCAGTAAAACAGCCATTTTTAAAGCCGCGTCCGCGTCCGCCAACATTTCGGCGGACATAAATACTGATGATAGCAGTCCTGTTGCAAAAGCACATTTTGAAAAAGAGAAAACAGGAAATGTGATTGCTTTTTCTTCTGTAAATTCCAACGAATTGAATAAAGAACTGCATGCAACGATCAAAATTTCTATGATTGTTATCGTCATTAGCGCCATTTTATCAGGTTTGATCGCTTACTTGTTTACCAGATATATTTCAACGATCATCAAGGTCTTTCAAGATGCTTTTAAAAAGGTGGGAGAAGGGGAACTAACCGTTAAAATAACCAATAAAAAATCTCTTACAAACAAAATAGCGGGCAATCCAACCGGGCTGAGAAGAATTTTTGGTCAAGGCGATATTCGTGAAAATGGCGATGAAGTAGATCAGCTGGCAACGGATTTCAATACAATGATCGCCGGATTCAAAATGTTGGTTGAAGGAATCCAGATCGAAAGTCAGAATATAGCAAAAATGTCTGCTTCACTAGCAGAAATTGCTAAGCAGACCAGTACGGCAACTGAAGAAGTATCAGAAACCATCACCGGAATCGCAGAAGTGACCAGCTCTCAGGCGACGGACGCCGAAAAAACAGTGGGTCAAATGAATAGTCTGGCTGGTTCAATCCAAAGAATCAATGAACAATTGATCGAAATGGTGAAAAAGGCGAATGATTCTTCCCAAAAGAATACATTGAATCTGCAAATTATGGACACCGTGCAGTCGAGTTCAGAAATCGAACGGGAAAAATTAGGAACATTAATGAAGAGTATGCAGAAAATGAATGGGGATATTCAAGATATCAGTAAAATCGTTCAGGTGATCAACGCGATCTCTTCTCAAACAAATTTACTGGCTTTGAATGCTTCTATTGAGGCAGCACGGGCAGGAGAAGCGGGCAGGGGATTTGCGGTGGTAGCCGAAGAAGTTCGTAAGCTGGCAGAACAAAGCAATCAATCTACTCAAAATATTGAAGGCATTATTGAATCGATCCAAGAAAAGTCTCATGATATGGTCTTACAAGTGACGGCTTCTTATGAAGGCGGAGAAAAACAAAGCCAATCAATCAATGAAGCGATCGAATCCTCTCAATCGGTCTTTCAAAGCGGTCTGTTAGTGATCGAAGGGGCTAATACAATAGGTCAAGATACAAAGAGTATCAATCAGGAAAAAGATACGGTGCTGGCCTCTATTGAAAATATATCAGCTTCTACACAAGAAAATTCTGCTGGAACAGAAGAAGTATCGGCGAATGCGGAACAAGTACTGGCAACTATGGAAGAATTTTCTGGTCAAATACAAGAATTGGAAAAAATTGCCGGTATTCTTGAATTTCAAGCTGGAAGTTTTAAAACAAAATAGAAAAAATCTAAGTTTGTGTCAGGACTTCGACAGACATAAGGGCAAAATTTCAAGACAAATTCGCGATGGAGAACATCGCTAGAATTCCTCGTTCGTTATTACTCAAGGCCTGAATCGCCTCATTCAGCCTTTCTGATAGAGAAATAGGAGAAAAATTATGAATAAATATATTATATTTAAAAATAATCAACGGAGCTTTGCCATTCATATTACAAAAATCGAAAAAATTATTCAAAAGCAAAAAATGTTTTCATTGCCGGAAACTCCGAGTTATTTTTTGGGTGTCATTCAATATAATGAAATCATCATTCCTATTATTGATCTGAATCAGCGTTTATTTTCAGAAAAAAATCAATCGTCAGAGGATGATAAACTCATTATTGTATCTTGGCAAAATCAACGGATAGGGCTGATTGTGTCCGTGATTATTGGGATCCAAGACATTGAAGAAAATCAAATTGAATTCAATTTGGAAGAATCAGGCGGCGGCAAAAGCTATCTATCCGGATTAATCAAAACTGAAACAGACATTATTATTTTATTAGACGTGGATCAATTGTTTTCAGAAAAAATCTCACAGGAAATAAAGCTTAGTTTAAATGAGAAAAAATTCTCGGAATAAAGCTATGAACTTTTTTCAATCAAAACTTTATAGTTAGTTGTCAAAATGAAATGGTTTCTTCTCAGTTAAAAGAAGAATTGGTGGAAAAATGGAGAATATTGTTAAAGTTGGGATCTCTGATTATAAAATTGCACAAGGAAAGAATAAATTGATGACGCTCGGTTTAGGTTCTTGCGTAGCTATTGTGATTTATGATCCCGCGAAGAAAATCGGCGGATTGAGTCATATCATGTTGCCGGACAGCCAACTGTTTCAGGGCAGAAAAGATTTAAAAATTGAAAAATTTGCTGATTTGGCTATTCCGGTGATGATCCATGAAATCAGAAAGGCTGGCAGCACTAAAAATCTTGTGGCCAAAATCGCTGGTGGCGCCAGTATGTTTCAATTCTCAGAAGTCAGTAAACTAGGGAATATCGGCGACCGAAATGTAAAGATGGTTACGGACATTTTAAAACAATGGCAGATCCCTTTGATTTCCAGTCATACGGGCGGCAATATAGGAAGATCTGTCACGTTTGACTTGGATACAGCTAAAATGGAAGTAAAGATGGTCAATCGTGAAAAATTTGAGATTTAAAAGGGGAATAAGGAATGACCATTAAAGTTCTTATTGTAGATGATTCAGCGTTGATGAGAAAAATCATTTCTGATGCCGTCAAAAAAATGGATGGAATAGAAGTGGCAGGTATCGCAGCTGATGGGGAAAAAGCTCTGAAAGCTATTCCGGATCAGCGGCCTGATATCATTACGATGGATATTGAGATGCCGATTTTAGATGGTTTGGCCGCTTTAAAAATTGTGAAACAGCTTTTTGATATTCCAGTGATCATGCTGAGTTCAAAAACTGGCCGAGAAACAACAATCAGGGCTTTAGAGTTGGGAGCTACCGACTTTATTGAAAAACCTAAAAATATCAGCGGAAATTTTGAAGGTTTCAAAAATGAATTGGGCCAGAAAATCAAAGGAATCTATGAAGAAAAAAATCAGAAAAAAACAGAAGTTCATACTAAATCGGCGGCTAAAACAGCCTTATTGAGACAAAATCAAAAAATTGGAGCGATAGTGATCGGAGCATCAACTGGCGGTCCGCGAGCTTTATTGCAATTGATTAAATACATTCCAGAGAATTTATCGATCCCGATTTTTATTGTTCAACATATGCCGGCAGGATTTACCTCATCCTTTGCCAAACGTTTGAATGATGAGGCTCTTGTTTCAGTGCAAGAAGTGACTGAAGACAAGCGGATCGAATCAGGAAAAGTATATTTGGCGCCTGGCGGATACCATATGACTTTACAAGACGGTTTTGTTCGTTTAGATGAGCGCGAACGTATCCACGGGGTCCGGCCGGCTGTGGATCCTTTGTTCGAAACAGCCGCTCAATTTTACAAAAATTCTTTGTGCGGTATCATTTTGACTGGGATGGGTCATGATGGGACCAGAGGCATGAAGGCAATAAAAAGTAATGGTGGGTATACTATTGCTCAGGATCAATCAAGCAGTGTCGTTTTTGGCATGCCGGGCAGTGCCGTCAAAGAAAAAATCATCGATGATGTCGGAAATATTGATGAAATAGGACAGGTGTTAAAAAAAATAATTAAGGAGAGATAGATAATTTGAACTTTGACTTTTTTTATACTTGGGCAGCGCAAGATTTAAAGTTGAATCTGTATGAATACAAAGAAAAGCAACTGCAACGCCGCATTTTAACTGTCATGAATAAGGCCGGGGCCGCTTCATTAGAAGAATATGCGGAATTGATCAAGAAAGATAAAGAGATCCGTCAGTTTTTTTTAGATTATATTACAATTAATGTGACTGAATTTTATCGGAATAAAGAAATTTTTGATGATTTTGAAGAAATCGTTCAAACCAGATTAATGACTAAATTCCCTTCTTTAAAAATCTGGAGCGCGGCCTGTTCCATTGGGGCAGAGCCCTACTCTTTAGCGCTGATTGCTGAAAATCGGCAATTAAAATTGCAAGATCGAATCTTAGCTACAGATATTGATGAAACAATTTTAAAACGGGCGATCAACGGGATTTACCGGAAAAATGAAATGAAAAATGTGTCAAAAATGGAACAAGAAAAATATTTTGAGCTGAAAAATGGGCACTACCATTTGAAAAATGCAATCAAGAAAAAAGTCCATTTCAAAAAGCATGATTTGTTGTCTGATCCGTATGATACCGGTTTTCATCTCATCGTTTGCCGTAATGTGACGATTTATTTTAAAGGAGATTCACGGGATCGAATCTATCAAAAAATACGCGATTCATTAGTGGCAGGAGGAATTTTTTTTGTTGGAGCGACTGAAGTGATCAATGAACCTGAAAAAAATGGTTTTAAAAAGCTCACTTCTTTTTTATATGAAAAGCTCTAGAACACAAGGAGTTCGTCTGTGAAAGCAGGAAAGAAATTTATTGAGGAAAGGAGTGATATTTTATGGATGACAATAGCAACTATCGAGATATATTTTTTGAAGAAACAGATGAAAATCTGCAAACCTTAAATGAAAGTGTTCTGGAGTTGGAGAGCGACCCGGCTAATATGGAAATATTAAATGGAATTTTCCGTTCAGCTCATACGCTAAAAGGAATGGCAGCCACTATGGGTTATGGGACGATGACTAAATTAACACATAAAATGGAAAATGTTTTCGAACTCTTTAAAAATGGTTCCGTAAAAGTGACTACTGATTCAATCTCGTTGATTTTCAGCTGTTTAGATCAACTCTCTAAAATCGTTGAAGAGCTGCGTGAAGAAAAAGAAATAGAGCCGGATTCTATCCAGGAACTTTTAGAAAAACTAAATCAGGTCGAAATGAATAAAAATGCAGCAGAGATTCCTGTTTATGCAGCCGCAGAGCCGCAAAGCCCTGATTTATCTATTCGATTTGACAGACTAGACAGTTCTGATCTTGATGTGATCGAAAAAGCCATTGAACGGGACTTTTTTGCCTACAGTTTAGCTGTCAAATTAGATGATCAATGCACATTGAAGGGTCCCAGAGTATATTTGATCCTGGATAAACTAGAAAAACATGGCGATATCACCCATACAGAACCAGAAATCGAAAGATTAGAAAATGGGGACTTTGATCAGGTTTTTCGGATGATTTTTATTACCAAGTTAGATGAAGCCAGAGTGAGTGAGGTGATCAAAGAAAATAGTGAGATTGAAGCGATCATTGTTAAAAAAATTGAGAATACCGAATTTAATGAGGCAGCTTTTACAAAAAATGCGGCAGTCCAGTATCTTGAGATCCCTTTAGAAACAGAGGAATCTATCCAACAGCCGCTTCAGCTCGAAAAGCAAAAATCTCATGAAAAAAAAGTACCTGAAGATAAAAAAAAGAAAAACGAAACCACTCATGCTCCTATGAATCAATCGATCCGAGTCGATTTGGGAAAATTGGATTCTTTTATGAATCTGGTTTCTGAGCTGGTCGTTTACCGAACCAGGTTGGAAGATCTGAGCAGTCGTTACAATACAACTGAAATCAAAGAGCCGCTGGAGCATGTGGCGCGGATCACCACTGAATTACAAGACTTTGTTTTAAAAATCAG
>JAATEZ010000316.1 GCA_015655485.1 Lactobacillales bacterium
AATTAGCTCCGGCCACAGCCGCACTGGACTCAGTCGTATCCGTAAAAAGCATTCGTCTCAGCGAATAAAAGATTCAGCTGATAAGCTGCCAACAAAAAAAGGAGAAAAAATAACATGAAAAAACTAACACTAACGTTTATTGATGCCGCTCAAAAAAAACAAGCTCTGACTCCGGATATCTTTCGTGAAGATCTGACTGCCGACGAAACCCGAAGCATCATGGATGAAATCAGTAAATTGGAACTTTTTGACAAGAATGGTGTTAAAAAATTTGTCAACTTGGACAGCGCCAAATACACCGATACGATCACAACAGATATTTTTTAAGAAAAACCAAACAACCATAGTTCTTGACCCGACCTCAGTTGCAAAATCAACGATCAAAAGCTGATTCTTCCTAAAATTTATTTTGATGCTAAATAATAAAGACGAAACGGACATCGAAGAGTTTCCCTGCATGTGAAAAGCTCGCAGTAGGAGAGACCATGAGAATCAAGAAGCGATTCTCATGGTCTCTCTCTTTTTTGCCGAAAAAAAGAACATCGGCAGGGAAACCGATGTCCAAAAGGAGTTAAAAAATGAAAAAGTGTTTTGTTTAGGGTTGTTTCATTTGGTATGTCTTTATATTAACGGTCAAAAATGAAAAAAGTATGAACAGAATATTGAAATTTTGAGAAGAATCAGTAAAGAAATTTATTTCTATAATGCTCCCAGCCTTTGCCGGTAAGACAAACTGACTAATAGGCGCAAAATGAAATACAGAATAATTGTCCCTACTCAATCTTGTTGGTTGAATTCAAATCATTGGGTTCTTTTCGTTTCTTTGATATAATGAATAAAATGAATTAATTCGAAAGAAGGCAGGCGAACGCGATGACCTTAGCTAAGATCATTTATGCCAGTATGACTGGAGACACTGAAGAAATTACGTACATTATAGAAGAGGCCCTCACAGAACTAGGCGTTGAAGTTGAAAGAGAAGAATCTACTTTCGTTGAAGCCGCCGATTTTAAAAATGCGGATATCTGTATCGTAGCGACCTATACTTACAGTTCCATCGGAGAGGGTGAACTTCCTGATGAGATCGTGGATCTCTATGAAGAACTTCCGGAAACTGACCTCTCCGGCAAAGTCTTCGGCGTTGCGGGTTCCGGTGATACATTCTATGAAGACTTTTGCAAATCTGTTGATGATTTTGAAATCGCCTTTGAAAAAACCGGTGCAAAAAAAGGAGCCGACAACGTTAAAGTCGACTTAGCCTGTGATGAAGAAGATATCGAAAAATTAAAAAAGTTTGCCAAAGACCTCGTTGCAGCTGTTGAGTCGTAAGACGCTGCTTGTTCCTTAGTAAATGGAGTCAACAACACAAACACTTAAAAAAGGAAAGCCGTCGGCAGATCACGCTGACAACTTTTCTTTTTTATTTTTGCGAAAATTCAATTTTTATATCAATAAACGTTTTAAATATTTGCAATATCTGGAAAAGCTGAGCGCGTTCTTCAAATTCTGCTCTGGTTTTTGGCAAAGGGCGATCGCGGTAATCTTGATAAACAGCGGAGATTTTTCGAGAAATCTCTAAGCCATCATTATTTTCATGGAGCGTTTGAGAAGTAAATTCCAAAAGCCGGGCGATTTCTTTTCCATGGATCTTAAAGTTGCTGCCCTTTGAAAGCAGAGCATTCATCTCATGTAAGAGCCTGGTCTGCATCCGCCATATCAAAATAACTTAAATAATAGGATTCATGAGAAAGCAGATGATTTTCAACGTGAGTCTTAGCCCAATATTCTCCGGCAGCCAGCATTTGTTCCAGCTCCTCAAGCAAAATTCCTGTCTGATTTTCTTTGCCGCTGTCTGCCGCTAAAAGACAATAGGACATATTCTCAAAAACTAAACGCATCTGTCCTTCGATTTCCAACTGTTTCTGTTTCAACTCTTTTAGCAGATCCGGCATATATAAATTGGCCAACAACGCAAAGCCTACACCGATCGCCATCAACAAAAATCCATTCTCAAATAAGTCCGCCGTTAATTGTTTTTCTGTTAAATAATGCGTCACAATAACTGAACTGACTGCAATACTTTCACTCATCTTAAATCGAACGGCCAAAGGAATAAAAAACAATAAATATAACCCAAAAGCCAGCGCATTAAAACCTGCGATCTCAAAACAAAGAAAAGCCACCACCGTTGCCAGGATCAAAGAGCCCATCCGCAATAAACCTATTTTAAAAGAAGAACGTTTCGTGTTATTTACGCTAAGGATCGCTATGATCGCTGCAGCTGCCGGATATTGCAGCTGTAATGATGTTGCCAACAGATAGGAAAAACTTGCCGCGACCGCAGTCTTGAGCGTTCGTAAACCGATTCTCATGGTTATCCGCCCTCTCTTTTTAAAAATACACATCAAAATAAATCTAAAAAATAAAAAATTTTTGCTTAATCGGCCCCAGATTTATTCGGTCTTTTTTAATATACCATTTTTTTGCAGAATATAGAAAAATAAAGTTGTTATACATCCAATCTTGCTCATTGTCCTTGATAAAAAAACGTTGTATAATGATGAAGTTCTATAAGAAAGTTCCGCTTTATTCGACTTTTATTAAAAATTCATTCTGGTTACTGTGACTGCTTTGTCATTCCTCAAATCTTCTGATCCTATTACCAAACAATGGCTTAATCATAGTTCATGAACTAAAAATCTTTTGTGAAGTCTTCCAAAATTTCAAATAGGAACTGCAAATCCTCTATTCTTTTCTGGTTGATCTTCTCCTCAGTAAAAAACTTTCGGTATGAAAAATTCATAAGATCCAAAAGGAGTTCTTGAAGTTGAAGACAATTTTAAAATATATTCGGCCTTATGCCGGGAAAATGTCGATCGGTTTTTTCATTAAATTTACTGGATCAGTCATGGATCTGGCTTTGCCTTGGATCTTGGCACATTTGATTGACGATGTCGTACCGATGAAGAATAAACAATTGATTTATTTGTGGGGAGTCATGATGTTTATCTGTGCACTGATCGCCGTCATAAATAATATTGCGGCTAACCGGCTCGCTACAGCAG
>JAATEZ010000327.1 GCA_015655485.1 Lactobacillales bacterium
AAATTTTAATTTTAATTTTTGCTTTTAGCAATAACAAGAGAGTAAAGTAAAAAAAATTTACTTATAAAGTGATTTTTTTTACACCGCTTAGCATCAGACACAGATTATGGTATACTTCAAAATAAAGTATGGTTGATTGTATTGGGCAGGTTTTGGAGGGGAAATCATGATAAATAACAAACACTTGAATATTAATGAAATAGCTGTTTTGGCTGCGGTGGAGGAATCAATCAAAAAGAAAGAGCGCCCTTTGATCAAAAACATTGCTAAACAAACTTTTGTTTCGGCTGCTTATATTATAAAACTTTCAAAAAAGCTTGGGTTTTCCGGCTATTCTGAATTAGTTTTTTTTATGAAACATCAAAATGATTCTGATTTTTTTACGAATACTAGTCCGACAGATTATGTGGAATATGCTTATTATGATAAAAAAATGGAAGATATTTGTACAGAGATCCTTAAGAAAAAAGGACAGCCTATTTTCTTTTTGTCGATGGGTTTGGCCGATATCGCTTCTGAGTATATGATCAGAAGACTGGCAGTTCTAAATATTTATGGCTATATTGGCACTCCTGAAGAACATCTATTGAAAGTTGAAAACGCCATAATTATTGTGATCAGCAGCAGTGGAGAAAATAAAGATTTAATTCATCTGATCAAGAATTCCCAATATATGCATAATAATGTCTATACAATAACCAAATTCCCAAATACAACTTTAGGTGATCTTTCTAAAGATGTTTTTACTATCGGAGATCTGAGTAAGACACTGCTGGACTCATCTCCCAATTTTTTCATTGCTCAAACCATTATCTTGATCGAAAAAATCATCTATTTATTGCAGCAAAGATTATTGGCTGTTGAAAAATAATTGAAAAAGAACTATTTTTATGATCATTCTTGGAAACTTGTAACAAAAAACAATCAAAAAGGGAATCCCGAGTGAGTGAAATAGGAAAAAAACTATTTAGAGCTGTCTTATCCATTTAAATGGATGAATAGGATCGGCCTCTTTTTTTGACAAAATGATTTTGAATGATTTTAAATGTTTTTGGTTGATTTTGAAATAATAATATGCTATTCTTTCATTGTAGGAGGTGTGAAAATGCTTACAGAAGAGAGAAAACAATATATATTACAGGTTTTGGACCATGAGGGAATCATCAGGTCGCAAGAACTGATGGCTGCTTTAAATGCTTCGGAATCAACGATAAGAAGAGATTTAAAGGAACTTGAGGAAGAAAGCCTGATCGAAAGGGTCCATGGTGGAGCGCAAAAAATCGGCCTGTTGGACTTTGAACAAAACATGGTGGAAAAATCATCAGAAAACGTTCATGAAAAACGACAGATCGCTCAATATGCGGCTTCCTTGATCGATAAGAATGAAGTCATTTATTTGGATGCTGGGACGACCACGCTGGCTATGGTCCCGTTCTTAAGAGAAAAAAATCTTACGGTAGTAACAAATTCGGTAGAACATGCCTCTGCTCTGGCAGATTTCTTGATCCCAACTCGGGTGATCGGAGGCAATATCAAGTTGACGACAAAAGCTATATTGGGCTCAAAAAGTGTTCAGGAACTGAAGCAGTATCGCTTCAATAAGGCTTTCATGGGAACAAATGCTTTTCATGAGGAATATGGTTATTCTACACCGGATCCGGAAGAAGCTGCGATGAAAACGACGGCTATGGAACAGGCAGATCTCGCCTTTGTTTTAGCTGATCATACGAAATGCGGACAGGTTTCATTTGCTAAAGTAGCAGATCTAAGCCAGGCAGCGATTATTACGGATCAGATCCCAGCAGAAATTTTAAGAAAAATAAGTAAAAAAACAACAATAACGGAGGTATCTAAATGATTTATACAGTGACGCTTAATCCATCTATTGATTATATTGTTCATGTTGATGAGTTGAAGCTGGGTGAATTGAATCGCATGAAGATGGATCTCAAGCTTCCTGGAGGAAAAGGGATCAATGTTTCTAGAATATTGGAACAATTAAAGAGTCCCACAACGGCGTTAGGATTTTTAGGCGGTTTCACCGGCAGATTCATCAGCGAATGTCTCGAAAAAGAAGGCATAAAAAATGCTTTTACTCTGATCGCTCAAGACACACGGATCAATATCAAGCTAAAATCTCAGGAAGAAACGGAGATCAACGGGTTGGGTCCAATGATCACCGATGAAGAGATCCAGCAATTAAAAAATACGTTGAAAAAAGTGAAGACAGAAGATACAGTCATATTTTCAGGAAGTACTCCGCCCGATTTTCCTCAAAATTTTTATACTGAACTTATTGAGATCATTAAGGCAAACGGGGCTGAATTTGTTATCGATACGACAGGACCGGATCTATTGCGGGCAATCAGACACAAGCCGCTTTTGATCAAACCAAACAAAGAGGAATTAGCTGAATTATTTCAGACGGAGTTTCAAGAATTTAAAGATATGTTTCCTTATGGAGAAAAATTACGGGATCAAGGAGCCAAGTACGTATTGATCTCCATGGCTGGCGAAGGTGCGTTTTTATTCACGAAAACAGGTATTTATCAGGCAGATGTTTTGAAGGGCACCGTTAAAAATTCAGTTGGGGCAGGAGATTCGATGATCGCGGGATTTGTCAGCCAATATGAAAAAACAAAGGATGCTTTGCTGGCTTTTAGTTATGGTATAGCCTGCGGAAGTGCCACGGCGTTTTCAGACGATCTGGCTACAAGAGAAAAAATTTTAGAGTTATTGCCTAGTGTGCATATTACGAAATTATAGGAGGAAGAAAAATGGACATCAATGAATTATTGATAAAAGACGTCATGATCATGGATCTGCAGGCAAAATCAAAGGCTGAAGCAATCAACGAGATGGTTCATAATTTGTATATTCACAATCGGATATCTGATGAAAATTTATATAAAGAAGGAGTTCTTGCCCGCGAAGCGCAGACATCAACGGGACTAGGCGATGGGATCGCTATGCCGCATGCAAAAAATGCTGCTGTCAAGGAAGCAACGGTTCTTTTTGCGAAAAGCAAAACTGGAATAGATTATGCCTCATTAGATGGCAAGCCCGCTTATTTATTTTTTATGATCGCGGCTCCAGATGGAGCGAATGATGTGCATTTACAAGCTCTGGCTGCTCTCTCCCGGTTATTGATCGATCCGGATTTTGTAGAAAAATTAAAGTTGGCCCAAACGCCGGAAGAAGTCCAAAGCTTGTTTTCAGAAGCAGAAAAAAATCGTGAACTTCAGGAAAAGGCTGAGCAGAAAAAAATGGACAAGAATGACTCCGAAACAGACGATCGTCCTTTTGTGGTTGCCGTCACGGCTTGTCCTACGGGGATCGCACATACGTATATGGCGGAGGATGCCTTGAAGAAAAAGGCTGCTGAGATGAATATTAGGATCCGGGTAGAAACGAATGGTTCAGAAGGCATCAAACATCGTCTCACTGAAACTGAGATCGCACAGGCGGACGGAGTGATCGTTGCTGCGGATAAAAAAGTTGAAATGGATCGTTTTAATGGGAAACATCTGGTTAATCGGCCTGTCAGCGATGGAATACGCAAGCCGGAAGAGCTGATCTCTAAGGCAAGTAAAGGAGACGCTCCGGTTTTCCATGCTGCAGGAATGGGGAATAAGGAAGATACGGAAGAGTCTTCAGAATCTGCCAGCGGTTCCGCGCTTTCTCGAGTATATAAAGATTTAATGAATGGTGTCAGCCATATGCTGCCCTTTGTGATTGGCGGCGGGATCGCTATCGCTATTTCATTTTTGTTAGATCAGTTTATTGGTGTTCCTCATGATCAGTTGTCTCACTTAGGCAGCTATAATGCTATTGCTGCCCACTTCAATACGATTGGCAGTGCCGCTTTTGGTTTTATGCTGCCCGTCTTGGCCGGCTATATCGCATCGAGTATTGCCGATAGGCCTGGATTAGTAGTCGGTTTTACTGCCGGTGCTATAGCCAATACTGGAGGTGCTGGATTTCTAGGCGCATTGATCGGCGGGTTCTTGGCCGGATATGTGATTCAATTATTAAAAAAAATCTTCAAAAACTTGCCAAAATCTTTGGAAGGAATCCGTTCGATCCTCTTTTATCCGGTTCTTGGAGTATTGATCACAGGAGCGCTGATGCTCTTAGTGAATGTTCCCATGAAAGCGATCAATGACGGGTTGAATCAATTTCTGAATGGTCTTTCCGGAACAAATGCGGCGCTTCTTGGTGCATTATTGGCCGGCATGATGGCGATTGATTTAGGCGGACCTATCAATAAGGCGGCTTACGTTTTTGGAACTGGTACATTAGCTGCTACAGTCGCAACGGGCGGCAGTACGATCATGGCAGCAGTCATGGCCGGAGGGATGATTCCGCCGTTGGCTATTTTTGTTGCAACCTTACTCTTTAAAAATAAATTTCAAAAAAGTGAAAGAGATGCCGGATTGACTAACTTAGTCATGGGAGCTTCTTTCATTACAGAAGGAGCGATTCCTTTTGCCGCCGCCGATCCACTTAGAACCATACCCGGTTTTGTTGTTGGTTCCGCGGTCACGGGGGCTTTAGTCAGCGGTTTTGGGATCAAACTTATGGCTCCCCATGGAGGAATTTTTGTTATTTTACTGATCAGCAAACCAATTTTTTACATTCTTTTCATCATTATAGGAACACTCATCAGCAGTATTATCCTCGGCCTAATGAGAAAAGATGCCGTAGAACAATAGAAGAGTGGAATGAGGTGTGTCAGGCCTTGAGCAATAGTGAAAGAAAAATTATAGCGCTGGAATTGTCGGCAACGCGGATTTATTCTTGAACTATTGCCGAAAAGGGCTGGCCCATGAAACTAGCCATAGAAGAGTGGAATGAGGTGTGTCAGGCCTTGAGCAAATAGTTATAATAAAAGAAAGAGTATAAATTCCAGAAAGGGACCTATGCTTTTTTGTTTTGATTTGAAACCCGGACATGCAACTTTTGTCTATCAAATTTGATGAAGATCTTTCCAATCAACGGATCAAAACTTTTGATCTGTGTAAAAAATCATGAATGAAATTTTGCGGCTGCTGTGGCTGCGCTTACCAGTACAAGTATAGAAATGCAGCATGAAGTTCTTAAGAAAGCTGTACATCCTAAAAAAATTAGTTTAACATAAAGAACGGACATTTTTCTTTAATAATTATCCATTGGAATAGTTCGGTAATGATCGAACCGTCGTATAGGAGGATAAAAAAGATGAAGCACAAGAAAAAAATATTTTTTGGGGAAATCAATTATTATGATGGGGAAAAAATAAAACGACTAGTGCTGACATCTATTTGTATAGCACTAGCCTCCTTGATCAATTTGACCTACTTTACTACAGGATTTATCATTACTCTTTCAGTGATATTACTCCCCGTGTTCTTGTATTTTAACCGAGAATTTAATCCGATTTTATTGACTGCATGTGTAGCAATTGTTTCTCCGATTTTTAGAGGTTTGCTTTTATTTATCAGCCATTTTCCTATGGATGAAGTCTATCATCTGGTGATAACGGATGTTGTTTTTTATTGTTTCTATGGTGTTTTATATTATGTTTTGTACTGGCGAAAGTCGTATGCCAAGCTCAGCGTATTTTTTGTGATCAGCGTTTTGTGTGATTTTCTTTCCAATGTTTTAGAGCTCAGTTTACTGCTTCATTTTACAGGCTATACTTATTCAATGTTTCAAGGGTTGGTTGCTATTGCGTTTTTGCGGTCTATGGTCAGCAGTGGATTTATTATGTTTTATCGTTATTTTGGATTTTTGTTGAACAAAGAAGAGCATGAAGAACGTTATCGTTATCTTATCTGGTTAACGTCCATGATCAAAAGTGAGATTTATTTTATGGAAAAGAACCTTAACGATATTGAACATGTAATGAAAAATGCTTATCTGTTAAATAAAAAATTGGGGGAAGAAAAAATTTCACCAGAATACAAAGAAACGGCTTTTGATATTGCCAGAGATGTTCATGAGATCAAAAAAAATTATTTAAACGTGATAAAGGGATTAGAGGAAGGTTTTGGCGATGTGAGTACCAGTGGAATGACACTTACGGATATTTTGAATGTTGTTGTTGAAGATGCGAAAGAATATATCCGTCGCAATAAATTAAGTGTTTTGATCGAAGTAAAAAATGAACTTGATTTCTATGTGGAAAAACATTACTATTTGGTTTCAGTCCTTTCTAATTTTCTCTATAATAGTATCGACGCTCTGGAAGGGAATAAGAAGGGACACATCAAAATAATGATTCAAAAGCAGGAAGAACTGATTTGGGTGCAGATCACGGATAATGGTATGGGCATTCCTGAAAAAGATTTGGGAAATATTTTTTTGCCTGGTTTTACTTCAAAGTATGATCAGGAAACAGGCGATGTGTATCGCGGGATCGGTTTATCTCACGCGCCGGCCATTATTCGTGATGAGTTTAACGGCGATCTCTTTGTCAGCTCGAAAGAAGCACTGGGAACGCAGTTTGATATTTTTTTAAAGGAAGATTTACTATGCAGCCAAAAAATGGAGGTGAAATAATTGCGGTTTTATATCGTGGATGATGATCGGGGTGTTATCAACATACTGACCAGAATTATTGAAGAGAATCTTGGTTATGAGGTGATCGGTACGGCGGTCGACGGGCAAAGTGCCTGTCAGGATTTATTTGTCATTCAAGCAGATATTGTTTTAGTTGATTTATTGATGCCTAAAATCAGCGGGAATGAGCTGGTGAAAAAAATAAAATCTGTTGATAAAAAAATCAAATTTATTATGATTTCTCAAGTAACCAGTATAGAGTTGCGCGAAGAGGCCTATGAAGCCGGTATTGAGTTTTTCATCAATAAACCCATTAATGTGATCGAAGTTAGAAAAGTTATTGACCAAGTAGTTGATAAACTGGAGCTGGAGCTGAAATTATCGAGTATTCAAAAATTGGTTTTTCCAAATAAGATCAGTCAATCTTTGGAAACCATTTCTCCTACAGAAAATAATCAGTTGAAAAAAATCAAGCAGATATTGACAACATTGGGGATGATCGGGGAAAAAGGGACTCAAGATATTTTACTGATATGTGAGATACTGGTCAAACATAAAATCCATTTTTCTGACTTGGAGTTTGAAAAGGATCTGCATTTTCAGCAAGAATCGAAAAAGATTATTTTACAGCGCATTCGCAGAGCTATTAAGATCGGATTGACCAACGTAGCAAATTTAGGATTGGATAACTATAATGATGAAGTTTTCTTTTTTTATGCGAATTCTTTATTTGATTTCACTAATGTGCGCAATGAAATGAATTTTATCAAGGGAAAAGCCAGTTATGGCGGTAAAGTTTCTGTAAATAGTTTTTTTGAAGGACTGCTGCAAAAAAGCTTAGAGGAGAACTGATTTTTTTAAGAAGATGAGGGAAAATGTTTCCACTAATTTTGTGCATGTTTTAACAAATAGTATCAGAGGTTGTTTTTTAGTTATTTCATTGGATCGTCTCATTAAAAAAGCGGATCATTTGTCTTTGTTTTCGTTCACTTCGGAGCAAACCGGCATTTGTTCCGGCTTTTTTTTTGAAGTTTTTCGAAGTTCTATGAAGAAAAATGAAAACGCTGTCTAAGATGGAGATATCAAATAGATGGAGGGAAAAATATGTATAATTTAAGGAATCGCAGTTTTTTAACGTTATTGGATTTTAGTACAAAGGAAATCAAGCATTTGCTGGAGCTTGCAGAAGATTTAAAAAAGGCTAAGTATGCCGGAACAGAGCAGAAAAAATTAGCGGGGAAAAATATCGCTTTGATTTTTGAAAAAGATTCAACTCGAACGAGATGTGCTTTTGAAGTAGCGTCATATGATCAAGGGGCACATGTCACTTACTTGGGCCCAACCGGCAGCCAAATGGGGAAAAAAGAATCTGCAGAAGATACTGCCAGAGTTCTTGGAAGAATGTATGACGGGATCGAATACCGAGGCTATTCACAGCGAACGGTAGAAACTTTGGCTGAATATTCTAATGTCCCGGTATGGAATGGTCTAACAGACGAAGATCACCCTACTCAAGTTTTGGCAGATTTTCTAACTATAAAAGAGCATCTAAACAAACCTTATGAAAAAATCATTTTTGCCTTTATAGGAGATGGTCGTAATAATGTGGCTAACGCTTTAATGATCGGGGCCAGCAAAATGGGCATGGAATTTCGGATGATTTGCCCGGAAAAATTAAAACCTCAAACAGAGCTGTTGGAAAAATGTCAAAAAATCGCTGAAGAAACGAATGGGAAAATCATGGTGACGGATGATCTGGATCATGGTGTGGAGAATGTGGATGTGATCTATACAGATGTGTGGGTCTCCATGGGTGAACCTGAAGAAATTTGGAAGGAAAGAATTGAATTATTATTGCCTTATCAAGTAAACATGGAGCTGATCAAGAAAACTCATAATCCTAATGTTCTGTTTGAACATTGTTTGCCGTCTTTCCATGATAAAGAAACGAAAACCGGACAAAGCATTTACGAGAAGTATCAATTAGAAGCAATGGAAGTGACCGATGAAGTCTTTGAAAGTAAATATTCCATTGTTTTTGATGAGGCGGAAAATAGGATGCATACCATTAAAGCTGTGATGGTCGCTACTTTAGGTGAATAGCAGGAGGAAAAATATGTCAAGAATAGTTGTAGCCTTAGGAGGAAATGCTTTAGGCAGTTCTCCTGAAGAACAAATAAAATTAGTACAACAAACTTCCAAATCGATCGTTGATTTGATCGAAGCCGGCAATGAAGTCGTAATTGGGCACGGAAATGGGCCTCAAATCGGAACGATC
>JAATEZ010000189.1 GCA_015655485.1 Lactobacillales bacterium
GCAGCGACATCACCGAATAGGCATTCTCATATTTTCTCATAACACGACTCCTTTCTAAGAAAGCCTTTCCATTTCATTGACTATCTTAAATCATAGAACTTATTCCCACAATTGTACTTTTTTGTAAATTGTCTTATTAAAACAGGCAAAAAGCTTGAAATCCTTATTAAATCAGTGCTTTATTCGTTTTTGCAAATTTGTGCAAGGAACATTTCTTTGTTAAAAACTCTATTTTTCTAAAAAAACGTTAAAAAATATCCTATTTTTAAGAATAATATTCTTGCTGATTTCAACAAAAAAATACCAGTAATTTCATTCTTCTTAAAAAAAACTGCGAAACCTTTTATGTCAGCATCCTCTAGTCTATAATCTCCGGTATATTTTTAACCATAAAAAAAAACGAGAAACATTGATCAAAATAAATACTGATCAATGCTTCTCATTCTTTCCTGCGCATAAAAAGCCATTCCAAGCCTGCAAAATTTGACGGCTTAATTTTTACGAAGTTTTCATTTATACTAAGAAATCTTCACGAACAGGTGAAAAAACATCCAATAACATCCCTGTCTCACTGTTGACTCTTGCCCCATGAATCTCATTAGATTTAAAAAAAAGTGTATCTCCTTTGGTTACCTTTATCCATTTACCTGCAATAGAAAATTCAAACTCTCCATCAATGACATAGGTGAACTGCTCTTGTGTATGGGAATGTGTTGGTATTTCCTTGGGTTGCGGACCATTACTAAAATATACTTTTACTCCCATTAAGTTTTCTCCAAAATGAACAACTTCTCTTTTCGTCCATTGATCCACTTTTTCTATCATTCTTGCTTCCTCCTCATTTGTTTGGTCAAAAAAGATCACACATACTTATTTTCGCTATAAGCTGATGATTGGATCAGTATCCGGTATCAGGCTGCCGATTTTATTTTTACTCGTACCTGCTTTATTTATTACTTTTGATACGCCAGCTTCATAACCTAAAAAGAAGCCTGGATGCGGCGGTTGATTATAACAAATATTTTCATTGACTACACCAAGTTGATACTGATGATCCTGCATAAGCGCGGGAATCTGATATTCTGTCGGCATATTCGTTGTAAAGATTCGGATTTTGTCCCGACCTACAAGACGAATCACTTCTTCCCGCCAGTCGCCCAGAAAATCCGCTTGTAAACATGGATTGCTTTTTGTGCCATTTATAGTAGCAGTCCCGGGAAATTCCATAACGACCTCCTCAGTCAATCCGTCAGCTCCGATCTGAGTGATCGCCTGATCCATTTTTTGTGCCACTAAAGAACCCGTCCAATAAAGCAAAAAATTATTTCCAGCGCCATTTTCTCGTTTCTCTTTTGTTTTTAGATCAATGGAAATATTGCCGCTGGCTATGATTCGATCCGGTCTTCTTGGATCGACATTGCCAGCAACGCCTCGTCCCTGATCATCCGGAAAAAATGATGCGGTCAAAATTTTTCCTGTAGCAGCGTCATGAACATCCATTGCTACACCCCAGCCATCTGTCTCATTGCCATATTCTTCATGAGGCGTGAACAAAACGAGCCGATTGGTCTTATCAAGAGGTAAGAGATGAATAGAATCCCCATGACATAATTCGAAATATTTATACCCTTTTTTGATTTGATCATTCTGATCTATGCCGGCATTTACATCGAGCACTGTATTGATCTTCGGCTGGCCGCCGGCAGGCAAAGCCACTCCGGTCAGATATTTCACATCAATTTTTTTACTGCTTTTATCATTTTTTTCAAAGGTGATCGCTCCATATAAAATTTCATCACACCCATCATTATCCACATCTGCCGCTGCTAAGTTATGATTTCCTTTATATTCATAACGGTAGTTATCCTCAAATTCCAGAGAATCGAATGTCGAATCTAAAATAACTTGTTGATTTCTGTATTGATAAGCGGCCAAAGTCGTACGATTATAATATCCCCGGCCGAATACTGCACAGGGAACTTTTCCGTCCAGAAAAGCAACTGTAGCCAAGAAGCGCTCGGCATGATTCCCTGTTGAATCGCCGAACATGGCTTCATTATTTCCGATATCATTCTTCTCATTTGTCCAAAAGTCCTGTGTCACATAATCAGAATCCTTATCTTTATGATATTCGTCGGACACTCGAATATATTTTTTGCATTCTGCCCCTCTGCGGCAACTCGGATTGATCCCCCACATATCCTCAGATATGGTGTATTTATAAGCGATGGAATCGATTATTTTCCCCGTTGTTCCTTCAAATATTGAAATATACTCGGCTCCTTTTCCTGTTGAAGGTCCATAAACATAAGCCTTGACCCAATCCTGGTCTTCCATATTTCCAGAGTAATCCGCCACACTGATATAACCCTCTTGTCCGGCTTCTCCTTTCCCGTTATTATAAACAGGATCCTCCCAGACAACTGTGGCCGAATTCAATATTTTTGAAGTATATTTCTCTAAGTGCTCTATGTCGCTATTTTTTATATATTCTTCAATATTTGCGGCTTCTTTTGGCCCCACAAAACTTGTTGGAACATACTTTCCTTTGACCACTTGCCCTGAAGTCGTCCCATCGACCGTTCGGATCATCATCTCTGCGCGTCCATCCCCATCAAAATCATAAACCAAAATTTGACTGGTATGAGCACTGGTTTTCATATTATACCCAACATCTACCCGCCACATTAGTTCGATTTCAGAATGATTGATTTTATACGCATCTATAATACATGGCGCAGTTGCTAAATACGAGATCATTGAATCCTGAGAATTATCCGGATCCCATTTTACAATCAATTCATAATTCCCATCCCCATCTAAATCGCCGATAGACATATCCGAAACAGTATAATCAGTTAATTGATAACTTAATTTATTATTTTTATCTAGTCGATAAGGAACTTTTCCACTTTCATTGTAGCCGAGTGTTCTTAATGTTGGTCCCTCTCCGCCTGTTTCATCCAAGCCAAGCTGACAGAAATATTTTTCAAACTGGGAAACTTTTTCCTCATACCTCTGTTTTGACAAGCGTTTTGACCGATAAAGGGACACTGTTTCCTGTAAATCGTTCATCTTTTTTCTGCTGATCGGTGTATAATAATATTTTCCAGTCGCGTGATATAAATCTTCACGAGGGTTGCGAAACAAAATAGTTGGTCTTGGAGCAGGTTTATTCAATTTAAAATCAATAAAATTCCCATTATACTGTTCATTCTCTTCCAAAATAGGAAAATAAGTCTCTTCCGGCTGTGAATGAGTCCCATCTATTACTGTGACTAAAGAATAGCTGCTGCTCTTTTGACCTGTTTCATCCAAATAATTCGTTCTTCCCGTTATCTCCGCAAGAAGAAAACCGTCTTTATATATTTGAAAAAAAATAGATCCAGGGTCAGTTTTTAATGATCTCCAAGTAAAAAAAACGCCTGAGGGGGTCTTCATTCCAATAAAACCTCTTGATAATTTCTCCATTGTTGATCTCCCTTCTTTTTTGTTAAAACACCAGCTTTTTTATCCTATAATTTTATAGATAATGTTATACTGTTCTTGACCAACATTCTATTTGTAAAATTGATTTTATTATAAGTCACAGCAAGCAAATATGAAATGGAGATTTCTATCTGTAAACTTGTGTTTATTTGTTGAAAAATCCAGAAAGGTAAGCAAACTTATGCTATTGATCGATAGTAAAACTTTTAATCCTGACATATTATACACTTTTGATATTTGGAAAAATGATTTTTCTGAAATAAATGAACATTCCCATGACTTTTTTGAAATATCCATCATCCTGTCTGGTTCAGTCAGCTATACCATTGCCGATGAATCCCTTGATTTAAAAGCAAAGGATATTCTTTTATTGAATCCTAAAGTCATTCATTCTGAACATCAAAAAAAGGGGACTGAAAGCCACCAATTACACATTGGATTAACAAACCTGGCTTTGATCGACTGCGATCGCGACGTGATTCCAGTCACTCATCCTCTGCTGCAACCTGAAGAAGAACTAAAAAAAGATTTTTCCGATGCGATCCAACGAATTTTTACGGAAGAAGCAGAAGATGACTTTGATTCTTCTGCCATGATAAAGGCTGAAGTGATGCATCTGATTTTACTGATTCTGCGCCATATCAATAAAAAAAATAAAACACGGCCTTTCTTCCTCAGTGAGACGCAAAAAAAACATCAAAAAATCGTTACAGAGACCATTGCGTATTTTGAAAAATATCATACGCAGGATATATCTTTGAATGATTTATCAAACCAGTTATATATCAGTCCCACTTACTTATCCAAAATTTTTAAAGAGATCACCGGGCAGACTCCTATTAGCTATTTGATTCAAATCAGAATTGATAAAGCGATAGAACTTTTAAAAACGAAGCGCTACTCCATAAAAAAAGTAGCTGAGTTGGTCGGTTACGAAGACGCCTACTATTTTAGTTCATTATTCAAAAAATACGTGGGGATCTCTCCGAAAAAATTCAAAAAAGACAAAATAATAAAGTGATGTAACAAAAAGAAAGCAAGCTTTTGCTGCATCACTTTATTTTTCTATCCTATCGTCACTTGTTTTCCGCTTGCCACTTTTGCGGGAGTCATCCCTACCCGGATCCAAATATCTGTGGCCGTTGGATTGTAAACAAAATCTCCAGCTGCAGAAAATTGCAGTTTTCTCGCATCTTCCAAATACTGGTAGATCTCATGGTTCGTTGCATACCATGTATCCTCGCGACCACTGACCGATTTTGCGAATTGTTCCATCAGTTCCCAGTTGTTATCACGATCAAATTCGTAGCTGTGTCCCCAGACATACATGAGGTACAGATATTGCTGCTTATGAAGATCAATAAATTCTTTTCCCAATTCGAGCAACCGGTGATTGTGATGACAGGTTGCTGTCCATTCGTACCAGTCTTTCGGCAGACCAAATTGACGCGTATCTCCCACGACCCGACTGTAATCGATCCCTAACGCCGGCAAAAGATTCTTGATCGCTTGGGTATAAGAACCATTAGGATAAGAGAGTCCTCTAACTGGATATTTGACTAAATTTTCCAGTATTTTGCGATCTTCCAGAACTTCCATGACTACTTTGTCTAGAGGACATCTTTCAATTGTTGGATGGGTAGCGGTATGAGCCGCCACTTCATGTCCGGCATATAAATTTTTTATATCTTCTTTTAAGATCCGCTGCTCTAACTTGGCTACATCCGACTGCTCTGATTCTATTTGAGGGATCAACCCGCCATTTAAATGAAAAGTTCCCTTTAATTTATATTTATTAAACAATTCGATCAGATGCCGATCACTTTTTTTCCCATCATCATAACTGAAAGTTAGTGCCTTGAATTTTCCTTCCGGATAACAGATATAGTATTGCTTCATTATTCATTCCTCTTTTGCTACTATTTATTTGGAAGCAGAATTTGAAGTCTCTTCCATACGTTGCCTAAGCTACAATAAAGAGGTATTGAGAAACTAACGTTTCCTCCTTTGGACTTTCCACGTCCGTAAAAGAAACTGTTAGCCTTCCTTTTTA
>JAATEZ010000217.1 GCA_015655485.1 Lactobacillales bacterium
AAAAATTAAAGAAATAAAAAGTTTTCATTATTCAATGGACTTTCCTTTTTTCCCGGATGATTTAAGTTTTGATCATTTAGGAAAAGGGGAACCAATGGATTTTAAAAACTTTTTCTATTTTTCAAAATTATAGTTGATTTTGAAATAAAATCATGACAATGTGGATTATTTTGTCCTGATTTTATGTTTTGCTAATATTTATCCCCTATCCTTAAAAAAGGTTATATGATACAATTTGTTGGAATAAATCATAAAAAGGGGGCATAAAATGAAGAAAAGTTTGCAAGTGTTGTTGGTAAGTTTGGTGAGTATTCTGGTTTTGACCGGTTGTGGCAAAAGTATTCAAAAGGAGTATACGGATGGGTTGAAATCTCTCGCAGCCGAAGAAAAACAAGCGGGAAAATTTGATTTTTCATTCAAGAAACTTGAGTTAGCTGATACGACGGCCAGTCAAGAAAATATTTATATGCACGCGATCATTACTCAGTTGAAAGATGTTACTTTTGAGGGAAATTATGCTGTGGATCAGACGAAGAAGAATGCAGTAGAATTAGATTTAAAATTGAAGGCTTTAGGAATAGAGCTCCCTGTTGAAGTTGTGGGAAATGATGAGGATATCTATATGTCGACAAGTTTTATTTCTGGAATGTACAGCCTGGCCACTTCTTTATCAGGCACTGCGACGAGCTCAGCTGCGGATTTTGATGAATTAGAAGGCAAATACATTTCCATTCAAAATACAGAAGACCTATTAGGTACGAGCGGCACGACTAGTTCCAGTTCAACAGATGAAAAATCTTTGAAAAATATGACAGCTTTTACAAAGGAATATCAAAAAAAAGTCTATGTCTACATCGAGTCTTTAGATAAAGCTGAATTTACTAAAAAAGAAGACACGATATCCCATACTTTTACAAAAAAAGAACTCAATAAAATTTTATCGATCTACAATGAAGTGGCTAAATCGAAGAAAAAGTATAAAGATTTGATTTTGGAAGAGGACACCTTAAATTCATTAAAAGAATTTAAAAAATTGAACATGACTGTTGCGATCGATCCGGAAACTAAAAAAACAACAATAGATATGAACATGGCGCCTAAAGATACGGCTTCAGGTCTTAAATCTCTATCTTTTCAGTTGAATATGTCAGTCACAAAGTTCAAATCCACACCTGAAATGCCTGCTAAATCAGATATTATTGATGAGGATCAATTAAAAGAGATCATGGACACTGCTTCATCTGTAACAAGTGGAACAACAACTAGTACAAATGATTCAATAACGGATACTGATTATACTTTTACTGATAGTGACTTTACCTATTTAAAAGAGGCACTTTCTAGTTATGCTGGACAATTAACCGCTGATCAGGTCGATCAAGTGATCGGCGAATATAAATCAATGCTTACACAAGCACAGTACAGTGAGTTAAAAACTATGTTAATAGGTCAATAGAACAATCAATCCCAAATAGAGCCGGACTGATCAGTCCGGCTCTATTTGGGATTCTATAATATTTGTTTCCTACTCATCGTTCAATTTTGCGTGATTCGAGCTTAATTAGAAATTTCTTCAGGTACTTCAATACAATAGTCATAATAGGAACATGAAACAATATTTTGATCAGAAGTCAAAATAGCCACGGCTAAGTTATTGGTTTTAGCAAAAGTTTGGATGAACGGCAAAATCCCTTGAATTTGAGAGGGAGAAATCTGATCAAGCAGAGCGTCCATGATCAGCAGAGTTTGTTGTGACAAAACTGAACGAATCAATTGCAGCTCGATAAAAACAACTTCATTCATTGATTTTGCATCACTGGTCAAAATTTTTCGATCAATATGTAAGAGATCTAACCATTGATAAAGAATTTCTTGAATTTGTTTTCGGTGCCGGTTGAGCCCCATTAATAGATTATCTTCTACTGTAAGAAAAGGAACAAATGAATTTTGTGTGCTTAAAATAGAAAAGAAAGGGCGATTCTGCTGTTGAGAAAATAATTTATGGAATTTTTTGATATCAGTATGAATGTCTTTCTCTGATTCAAAAATAATAGTTACTGTTCCAGATTTAAAGCTTTGTTCCAGAGTCTTCAAATCAAAAGATTGCTGTTCTGTATATGACATCTTCTTGTCCTCCTAATGATCAATGACTAAATATATACAAACTATAAACTGATGTCAACAATATAAGCGTAGTTATGAAAATGGCAAGCAAAACCAATGAGTTTTGGCAAGTGAGTTGAAGAATAGTCATTAAATCCAACTGTTGCTCGGAACGCAAGTCGAACATAGACTCCCGGTTAAATGGAATCATTTCCACTTCGCTGGAGGTTTGAGTTTCGTCCGCATCTTGATTTTGTTTTGAGATCGTTAAAGTCGTTTGAGAAGGAAACGCCGCATTGAAATCATTAGTATTAGCTGAAAGGATCGTTTGAGAAAAATTTCCTTGAAATAGTATCAGCAAGACGACAATAATGAGAAAACTAAAGAAAAAAGATAAAAGGAATTCCAGAGTAAGCTGCGAAACAGCCGAAATTTTCCTAGCGCCCAGAGTATGTAATGATTTGATCTCGTTTTTTCGAACATGCAAACAATAACCGATAAGAAGGGAGAAAATGATTACCAGGACTAACAATAACAAAGTTCTTAAAGCTATATAATGGTTGATCACAAGCTGGCTCGTCTCGCTCATTTTATGAAAAAAACTTTTATTGACATTTGGTAAAATTGATTCAACAATGCTCCATTTATTCCTGAGTTGGACTAAATTTTCCGTTTCAGTATAGATCAAGCAAGAGATCGATGTCAAAAGAAGTACTGAGCTGATAAATATCAGTGAAATAACAATACTTAGCTTTTTGTGATATTTTAGTCCGGAATAGGCATAGCGCAATTGTCGCATGATTTTCACCTCTAGATTTTTAGTATAAAACAAAGTTGTGAAAAAAATATGAATAAAAATGGGAAAGGTATTCGAAAATTTTTTAAAAAAGGGTCTATAATATCTGGTGTTGGCAACAGAGAAAAATTTCTCGGTTGTCAGCACTGCTTTTTTCTTTGTTGAGCCGAAAAAGAAAGAGATGCCTTGAAATCCTTTGAAATTAAGGCCGATCAAAACCAATCAAAAAGAGAATTCAAGAGGTTCAACCCAAATACTATCAAAGAAATCTTCAATATTCTAGGCTTAAACCTTATTTTGAAGAAAATTATTTTTCAAAATGTTGACGGTCTACTAAGCTAGGTAAAATGTTATTAGCTGGATAATCCAAAAATACTTCCGATGGTGTTCGATCCTTTAGAGCTTTTCTTGGAATGTTATTGTCTTAGGTTCTGGATTGAACGAAGGTGTCAAGGATTTTGTTGAAATTCATTGTTTTTTGGCAAGCCGTTTGATTTTTCATGCAGGATGAGCCTTTGCCCATTATTTAATTGTATTTAGGGCTGGCCCGTTCATTTAAGTTAATTAATGAGTCAGCCGTTCAGATTCAGATTTCACTTTCGCTTAATCACTGATTTTTATTTATCCACACTATTTGGCACAGAATCAAAATCGAATCATTTCTTTGCCGTCTTTGATTGTAAATAAAAAGAGCTGTGCCGCAAATCAGCAGAATCCTTGCTCCGGCAATTATATAGTTGAACTGCCTGCTTCACTGATCCCGGTTCCGCCGCCGGATCCAGGTGTCCAGACGGCCGTTTCCTGCTCTTGATAACAGACCTTTATTTTGATAATATGCAGCACCGTCATCCGCGGTTCATGCATTACAAGAAACAAAGACTCCTTTTTCTATAGTTCCAAAATCAACAACAAGACTTGTTGAAAATGAGTTAAAAAACCAACCAAAAAAATTTTATTTTTTTGGTTGGTTTTTTTGAAGATTATTTTTCTAAAGTTTTTTGCGTTATTTACTGGAACTGGAAGAAGTCGTTTCGCTTTGAGTTTCTGTATATTCTTGGTAAGTCTTAGTTTGGTAGAGATCCACAGTGGATTTATTGCCGCTCAGACTATAGAGACTGGTTGAGTCGATGCCTTTTTCTTTTTCGATCGCTTCTAACTGCTCTAATTGATCTTTATAGCTTATTGAGCTGGAATCGACGGCCGACAGTCCGCTCTTATCGTAGAATCGAAGCAGGTCGCCATTGGTCAGAGAATCAGATACACTCAATTGTTTATCTACTTTTTCTTGATCTGCTTTTACCTCTGCGGTCACAGCTTCAGAGGGATCGGTGATCAGTTGTCCAGTAGAATTCTCGTAGATGCTGTCACCAAGAACAGTGTATTCCGGTGTGACAAAGTTATTGTTACGAAAGGCTACTACCTGATCATGATCAGCCGAGAATAAATCCGTTCCAAGCTGCAGGTAATTTTGAGTATCCACACCTAAAAGGTGAAGCAAGGTTGGTAATGCGTCCACTTGTCCGCCATAAGTGTGAGAAACATATCCATCAGTGGAACCGGGTATATGGATCATGAAAGGAACCCGCTGCATTTGGGCGTTATCGTAATCATCCCATTCATCTGACGATTGCCCGACAAGGCTGGCCAGTTCGGTGTTGCGGCTGTTAGAGATCCCATAATGATCACCGTAAAGGACGATCACAGAATTTTCGTATAGTCCGCTAGCCTTTAAATAATTGAAAAATTCTTCGACAGCCGTATCCAGATAGTTGGCAGTAGTGAAATAGTTGTTGATCGAATCATCACTGGTTGTTGCCAGCGGGAACCCCAACTCACTTTCTTCATTATTTAAAGAAGTGTAGGGATAGTGATTAGAAACAGCTATAAACTTGGTATAGAAAGGCTGCTGCAAATGTTCTAAATATTGAATGGACTGTTCAAAAAATGGCTTATCATTTAAACCGTATTGGAAAGAATTCGATTCATTGACGTCATAGTAGCTGGCATCAAAGAAATAATTATAGCCAAAATTTTTGTAGGTCTCATTTCGATTCCAAAAAGTGCCAGTATTCCCATGGAAGACTGCGCTCGTATAACCGGACGTTTGTGCCAGAATATCCGGGGCCGCTTCGAAAGTATTTTCGCCGCCCAGCTGAGTGAACAAGGGTCCTTGGGATAGTCCAAAAAAGGAGTTTTCCAGCAGAGTTTCCGCATCACTGGTTTTTCCGGCGCTTACCTGATGAAAAAAGTTGTCAAAGCTGTAAGTACTATTTCCATTATAAAGACTATTCAGAAAAGGAGTTACTTCATGTTCCACACCATTTTCATCTTTCAGTTTATAGTTGATCAAAAATTGCTGAAAACTTTCTAAATGAATATAAATAACATTTTTCCCCTTAGCGATGCCGAACATCGAATCATTCGGAGCGGCGTAGTGGTCTTTCACATAAGTTTCCACTTCTGATAAATCATTCGGACTTGCTTGGGCTCGCACTTGATTTGCTTTATAAGTTTGCACGCCATCGTATGCCGTAAAAACATTTAAACCTAAATATTTAACAATATAATCACGTGAAAAAGTTCTGGTCAGTAATTCTGGCCGATCCATTTCAGCAAGAGACAAATTAATGGAGAAAAGTAAAATCGAAAGAGAACTGACTGCAAAAGCAAATCGGATCCGGACCGGTTTTTTATCCATTTTAATTTTTTTCTTAGCCAAT